>JAGVJG010000067.1 GCA_020051235.1 Parachlamydiales bacterium
CCTTAGAGGGCGCCACCGAGCCATTTATGGCGTCGGGAAAAATCGTCATAAATCGCGATGGGTAGTGCGTAGGCACACTCGGAGCGATAGCTTGCCTAAAGGCAAGCGCTTAGGGCGATTTTAACCCCGCAAGAAATGGCCTTGGGGCGCGGGGGGGGAGCCCCGACAAAAACATTCGTCAGGAAAAAAGCTCCGCTTTTTTTCTGACAACTCTCGAGTAAAAAATTAATGCATCCGAAGTCGATTAAAAAGGAATTAACCTTCTTTTCTTTTAAACGGAATCGGCTTCATCAACCTGAAACCCTCGAAAGGAATCAGCAATTCACTCTTATCGGGTGAAAACATAAACTCAAAATACGGCCGCACCTTGTACTGTAAAAGCAACTCATACCGTCCAATAAAACGATCTAATCCAATGTAATACAAATCGGTGTCGAGAAGTCCATGTGTACAATGTAGGCGCTCCCCGTTTTTAGAAATGCTGAGGCTCCCATAAGCGGGATGGTGATATTCGCCAATGTAGGGGGCTAAATTGCATGGCTTCTCTTCAAAGGTCGCTTTTAGTTGAAGTTGCGCCTGATCGTGAGAGGCTTTCGCTTGGGCGGTCCAGTTATTTCCGGTTAAGTTGAATGTATCCTCGAGTAGACGATTCTTCGCTTCAAATATGGCAAAACTCCCCTCGCTGCTTGAGTTCGTTAATAGGACAAGCCCTAGTTTTTCGGACGGGAAGATGATTATTTCGGAAGTAAATCCGGGCATCATCCCACCGTGCCGTATATAATCGTGGCCGAAGTAGTTTCCGATAAACCAGCCAAGCCCATATCCCAATTGGCGATCATCTGCTTGGGTAGGAGGAAAAGAAATTTTCAAGTCATGGGTGGGGTTAGAGTTAAATTGAAAAGCAACCCATTTAAGAAGATCCTCTAAATTCGAATAAACTCCGCCTCCCGGTTTAATCGCATCAATATCAAATGGAGGGAGAACTTGATTTTCGTTATCTATTTCCGCAAACCCTTTGGATGAGTTAAGCCCATTTAAAAATTGATCGGGATAAACAGTGGACGAGGTCATATTAAGCGGAACAAAAATGCGTTCCACTACATTTTCTTCCCAAGACTTGCCTGTCACCTTTTCAATAATTTGCCCCGCGGCAAAGTACATTAGGTTATTGTATTGGAAAGTTGTGTGAGGCTCGCTTGCCGGTTCTAAATGTTTTAACAAGGAAACAATATCATTTTTAATAAGGGGCTTATTAATCCATAACGCATCATGTCTTGCCATCCCGGTTCTATGTGCAATCAAATCCGTAATAGTTAAGTCGGGATTATAAAAATGGGGCAGATATTTAATAACCGGATCGTCCAGATCAATTAAATGTTCTTCTGACAATTGGGAAATGATATAAGCGGTAAAGGCCTTTGAACAGGAGCCAATCGCAAATAAAGTGTTTTCATTAACAGGCTCGTTTTCATTACGAAGTCCGAAAGATTCATTCAAAAGGATTTGATCGTCTTGAATAACTCCTACAACCATTCCTGGGACATTGAATTCCTTTCTAATGGAATCAACATCTATCGCAACCAGCGTGCTAATCGTCATTATGAATAAAATAAATCTAGCCATTAAGTGAAAAATTTTATAACCCATAGGAATGAGATGCAACACATTTGTAAGAGTGGGAGCCTATCAAGCCAACCCAAGCCAAGCGCCGAAAGAAAAACTCATTCAAGTTTTGAAAAAAGCTGAAAAAGATGAAATCGACTTTCTTTGTTTACCCGAAGGATTTTTAACAGGTTATTATTCGAATTTAGATGAAGCCCTTACTCACTCACTTACAATCGAAGAACTCAATGAATGGGTAGAAATGACAAAGCCCTACACCACTACCCTCATCGTGGGCTTTAACGAAAAGCAAGGCTATAAACTTTATGATTCCGCAGCGATTATCGAAAAGGGGAAACTAATCGGAATTCAAAGAAAGCACTATCTCTATCACTCCTATTTCACTCCCGCCGATCAATTTCAATCGTTCGTCTCAAAAGGCATTACTTTTGGAGTAACTATCTGTTTAGATACGAATTATTTCGAGCCCGCGCGGTTGTTAGCCCTACAAGGAGCTACGCTTATATTTTCACCCCAATGCAATAAAGTGGAGAAAAACCATCCTTATTCGGAAAGGCCTTCTTATTTTAGTCATCTGGTGGCAAGGGCGCATGAAAATAGATGCTGGATAGTAACGGCCGATTGGCATGAAAACGATTTATTAGTCTGCCCTGGCAGTACGGTCATTTATGATCCGGAAGGTAAAGAAATTAAACGAAGCACCTCTTTTCAAGACGATCTAATTGTTCACGATATCCCTCTTGATTTGTTGCATACTCAAAAGGGACGCCGTCTACACGGAAGTCCCCAGCTTCAGAAAATTGTATTAAGACTGACGTAATAATTTATTTCTAAAACCCACTAGCAAAATTAGCGCAGTCAATACCAAAAGACTCCCCCCGACAATCATGGATAGCAAGGGATAATTTCCTATTATTGCACCTGAAAAAAGAGGGCTTGTGATTAAAGCAAATGCGTTAACAGCGCTCAATATACCCAAGACTTCTCCCTGAATCTGATTGCTGACAGAGTTTGATACAAGGGTGGTTAAAGTGGGAGTTACAAAAGCGATAAAGAAGCTGATGATACAAATGTAGATCCACATCATATCTGCCCCAATGGAAGGCATAAAGAAAATAGCAAGTCCACCAAATAAATTCCCGCCTAAACAAAGCATGTAAGGAGTGAAGCGGCTTACAAAAGGCCTTATTAAAATTCCGGCACTAATTGCATAAGAAGCCGCAAATATAGCAAAGAAAATTCCTACTTCTTTAGGTCCATAGGATAAGTTTTTAATCAAATGGATGGGAACAAATTCAAAAAAGAACGTCCAGGCGAAGTTATGTAAAAAGGCAGAAAATAGAAGCGTTCGAAGTCCTTTAAACCTGATTGCTTTTGAAAGTTGTTCAAGCCCCATTTTTAAAGATATTTTCTTTTTACCTTCCATCGAATGCAACACCATCATTTAAAAGCCCTTCGTCCACACCACGAGCCGGAAACTGAATGC
>JAGVJG010000151.1 GCA_020051235.1 Parachlamydiales bacterium
AGGCTCCCTAAAAGAATTGTTAGAGAAGATTAATTCGAATCAAAAACCTTGCCGGATTACCCTTGAAGGTGATCAGGCAGTTATCGTCATAGCTGAAGAGATGTATGACAATCTTCTCGTTACGCTTGAATTTCTTTCTACTCCTGGCCTTCTCGACCGCCTAAAGTCGTAATTCTATCCGTGCCCGTGCCCGCGTAAAGTGCCCGTGCCCGATTCCCGCTAGACATTGGTCTCCACCTACCTTCGAATGTTCAATTGATTAATAATTGCGGTATTTCCAAAGTTTGACGGGAATCGGGCACGGGCACGCACGCGGGCACGAGCACGGGAAAACGGGCCTCGGCCCGTTTTATTCGATGATGTCTTTGATGGGTCGGTTCATGCGGCGATGGCGGATATAATACCAGGCGCCGATGGCGGAGAAGCCGAGGATCCAGACAATAATACGTGACGGAGTAAAGAGGGGATACGGTTTCATATTCGGTGTGCCGAGGCGTTCGCCGAAAGGCCACAGAATTATGCTGGGCGCACCTTGAAGATTCTGCTCAGGCACAAATCCAAATAAACGGGAATCTCCGCTCATCGCGTGATTGTCACCTAACACCAGATAGTGACGATCGGGCACTTTTATCCCATACGTTTTAATGAAAGCAGGATCATCCAGGGGTTTTGTTTGATCATAAAAACCTAAGGAGCCTTTTTTCTTTTCCGCCGTTATAAAGTCAGCAAGGGCTTGTTCATCTTTTTTGAAGATGGGGGCACCGAGAATGTAAAGATCGCCATTTCTGAAATAAGCAAAGCGAGTGGGGAGGGGGATGGCTTCCGTTTTGGAGACTACCGATTGATCAAAATCAATACCGAAATTGTAAAGGTTTTGAGTGAGCGAGGCATCGTGGGACATCAAAGGATGGTCTTTTGGAAGTTCGCTTCTTAGGCCGCCAAAACCAATTTTATAACCTTTTCCATAATAGAACTCATAAGTTCCATCTGGGATATTTGCAAGCTGGGGAGATTTCGCATTAAAGCGAGCTCCGTTTGCATCGTAGCGCGTCACCCTTCCATTTTCTACAACAAATCGAGCCGTATATAAATTGTCTTTCAGACGATCAAGATGTTCTTGATCAAGTCGTAGACTCGCTTTTTGTGGAGAGAGGGCCAGTTTATAACCACTTCCTTCTTGAATCAGATTGATTTTTGAAAAGGAAGGATGGTGATAAAATTCAAGGTAGTAGCCTTTATCGTCTTTAAGCAATCGGGCTTTGGCGTAGTTGCCAATACCCCAAAGATCGCTATACGTTTTAGGCCCTTCGCTTTTAGCATTTGGATCGTCTTTAATCCATTTTCCATCTGCTAAAACTTCTCCTTGTGCTTCTCCAAAGGCAGTCATGGTCAGTTTTCCAATCTCTTCATTCATCTGTTTGAATTTCAGTGAAGTGCCTGTCGTTTGTTGAACTTTGCCTTCAAAGGTAATGATGGGAATGTATTCGAGTTTTTTCATCCAGTCAGCATTTTCAAAATCGGTAATTTTATTTCCGTTTTTATCGAAGCCGTAAATGGATCCTCCGTAAAAATAGAGGTTATCACCGGGTTTTCCAATCAAGCGTTTTACGTAGCGTTTAGTGTAGGGGAATACATAGAGAAAGGTGGTTTCTGTGTCAGGAAGATCAAGTCCATCGCCGGAAAAGATAAGGCTCGAGCCTCTCTGGACATAATCATCATTAAAATAAAAATGTTCAGTCTGTACAGGAATGTTGATCCCATAAGGAGTTTTTGAAACCGTCAGTAAATCGAGCTCTTCAAAAGTTGGCCTCATGGAGCCGGTAGGAATTTGAAAAGGTTCAAACCACATCTGACGAACAATTGTCGCAAGCACGAGTGCGACAGCAAGACCCGCCACTCCCTCTAGGACTCTTTTCCACATCGGTTTTGGAAATTGGGTGCGTGATTTCTTATCTAAATCATTATAGAGAGCGGTCGCCTCTTTTTTCTTTTTCTCTTGTATCAAGGACTCTAAACGATAGAGTTCGCTTTTGATCGATTCGTTATGTGAATCGGACGCTTTAAACTGCCTTGCAAGACGGTGAAGGCCTAATTTTAGTTTGGTAATACTTAAGGATTTGGAAAAAAACATAAGTTAAAGATTAAACCAGTTTGCGAGATAAATCAAGTACGATGAATGTACGCTTATTTAGTGCTGTTTTAGGGGTAAACAGGGTGAAAATGGTGGAATGTTTGTTGGAAAATGGGGGAAAACAGTTGATAACTTTTAAAATTAAAGCTTAGTCACTTAAGGAAAAATCATTGCTTAAACTACTGTGTCTAAGCAATATAGGTAAATTGTGGAAAGTCAAATTCTAACGTTTTGATTTTCAACGTTTATATTGTTCATAACGGTCAATGGGCGAAGTAAGACCATGACCCGTATCAATTATCCTAACTTTTGCCTTCGTTAACCCCCCACTAATCTCAAGCCAATAAGGAAAATAACTGGGGTACCCGGACGCTTTTTCGGGAAGGTATACTAAAATGTTTTTTCCGGAAAGGTCACTTCCATCTTCGGGCCATCTTGTCTTCCAAGCATCAAAAAATACGTTTTCAATTTTCTGGCTATTGAAGTAAAGACTCGGCTGCCAAATCTTTCCCCCGCCTGCGCGTTTCATTTTAGAGCGATCAACAAGTTCAAAATCTAGGCTAAGTAGGGTAGATAAAAAATTCTCCGATTCAGCCACTTGTAAAAAGCACCCTCGCGATATGGAATAGAAATTACTTAACTTTCCCGTGTCTAAATCAATTACGAATGTGACCCATGCCGTGCTACCTTCCGCGCCTTGATGAAGCCAGTCTTGCCAATTAGAGAATTTTAGGTTAGCAGGGGCTGAAACTTCCTCCATTCTAATCTTATCTTCTTGAATAGAAACGACTCTTAGAAGGGTGTCGCTTTTGTTAAATTGTGCGACCACGTAGTCGCCCGGTTTTGCCAGCTTAAAATTTTCTATTAAAGATAGGCTTGCAGATAGAGGAAAAATGAAGGCTAAAAAAAGAAAAATCATGGATTTATGTTGCCAGAGTTAACGTCCCTTGGCAAGATCAGACCATATGAAAAAAAATTTTTCTAACCTATTAAAATACGTACTCTTTATTATAATTCCCTCTCTTTCTTTTGCTGATCAGGAGCTGGATGATAAAATCAAAACTCTTAAGCAAGAAATAAAAGAATTAAGAATAAAAGCTTTTAATAAAGAAATTACAGGCGATAGCAATTTTCGTTATGAAGGGAATCGCACGGTTAAAGATTTGGAAGCTGCCGAAGTATATGAAGATTTAGTTGAGATCAAGGAAAGAGAATTAA
>JAGVJG010000065.1 GCA_020051235.1 Parachlamydiales bacterium
CCTTAAAGTTCGGAAACGGAAAAAGCCGCTTTTTTGAAGAGAAACGACATTTTACAAAGGCAAAACCGTTAGGCCCCGTATTAATGCTCGATCGCGAAAGATGCATTGTGTGCGCCAGATGTACTCGATTTGGAGACATCGTTGCAAAAGACCATGCACTGGAATTGATGGATCGGGGATTTAGAACAGAAGTAGGAACACCAGGGGGCGGTCCCGCTGAGTCGAAGTTTATTGGAAACACCATTATGATATGCCCTGTAGGGGCATTGACGAGTGATGTTTATCGTTTTAGAGCGCGTCCTTGGGACAATACTCCAACGAGCAGCACCTGTACATTATGTCCCGTTGGTTGCAGCTTAATACTGGACTCTCGTGATGGCGAAATTATGAGAACGCGATCGAGGGAAAATAAAGATATCAACGACATATGGTTATGCGATAAGGGATGGTTTGGTTATGAATATACCTATAGCGCTAATCGTCTTATAAAGCCCTTAATTCGTAAGAATGGAGAACTCCAAGAATCTAATTGGGATGAAGCTTTAAATTATATTGCCCAAAAATTTAATGGCGCAAAAGCCAGCGGAAAACTCGCGGCATGGGGAGGCGATCCTCTTACCGTAGAAGAGAGTTATCTTTTTCAAAGGCTGTTTAGAGAAAGAGGGGGAGTCGATAACATAGACCACCGTATAGGTGATCCTTTGTTCAGTGTGAAAGAAGAGGGGCTGCCCGCCGGCATGACGCTCTCTATTGGTGAAGTTGAATCGCTTGAGACGGTCTATTTATTAGGGTTAGATATTACGGAAGAATTTCCTGTAATTTGGCTCAGATTAAGTCAGGCGATTAATAATGGTGCGAAAGTTACCTTTATTGGAAATTATGCGCCTGAGATTGCCTCTCACTTGTCGGAAGTCATTATACATGCTCCCGGCCAAGCGTTAGATCATTTAAATAATCTCAATCTGAATGGAAAAAGCGCTTTATTCGTAGGCTCGCAATATCTCGCCACTAATGAGCGAAGTTCGATTTTATCTCTTTTAAAGGACAAGTATGGATCCACTTCACTTAACCTTTTAGAGGGCCGTGGAAATAGTGTAGGCGCTCGTTACGCAGGTATGAGGCCTGATATCGGTCCAAATAATCGTGCGGTGGTAAAACCAGGATTAAACCCCAAACAAGTGATAGAAGAAGCTAAAAAATCGGGATGGGACTTGCTTTATGTTGCAGGCTCAAATCCGGTAAGAAAATTCCCATCAGAAGACTGGAAAGCGGCAAGAAAAAATATCGGATGCCTCGTCGTTCAAGATTTATTCTTAACCGAGACGGCACAAGAAGCAGATGTCGTTCTCCCAACCTTATCGTATGTTGAAAAAGGGGGAAGTTTCATCAATATTGAGGGACGCATCCAAAGCTTAATGCCTGGAAAAGAGATCCCCGAAAATATTTATAGCGATGGTGAAATTTTCCAAAGGCTCGCGGCAAAGCTTAACTTTGATTTAAAGCTCGACAGCCAGTTTATAGAGGGTTTACAAAAAGATAAAATCACGTTTGTTCGTCCAGACAAAGTTGAAGCATCCGGAAAGCCGATCGAGGGCAATCTCTTTGCAGTGTTTTCAAAAAAGCTTTTCGATGAAGGCGTCAGAATGATGGAAGGCCCCCATATTAAAGGGCTCATTAAAGAACCTAAAGCAAAAATTCATCCAAACGTAGCTAAAAATCGCAATCTGAAAGACGGGGATTTAATTAAAGTCACCTCAAACGGAAAAACGCTGAGCGTAAAAACCGAAATCGATTCCAAAGTTGCAGATAAAACGATCGTTCTTCCTCTGGGTTTTGTGAACGTACCCGTTCATGAATGGGGAACGAATTTATTAAATGGACTAACGGTAGAAATCAATGTCTGAAACAATTGTCATATTGATTAAAGGGATTATCGTCGTTTCTATTCTGATGGGGGCTGCCGCCTACATGACCTTGATGGAAAGGGTGGTAATGGCTAGAGTACAACTTCGTGTAGGCCCTAATCGTGTAGGTCCTCTCGGATTATTTCAGCCGATTGCCGATGGGATTAAATTATTAACGAAAGAAAGATTTCAACCCATGGGGGTAGAAGCTTTTACCTATTGGCTTGCTCCGGCTATTTCCGTTTTTACCGCGCTTTTTGCCTTTGTCTTGATTCCAATCGGAGATACGATTCAAATCGGCGATACGATAATTCCTCTTAGGATTGCCGATGTGAATGCGGGTATCCTGTTATTGCTTGCGATCTCTTCCCTTGCCGTTTATGGAGTTGTTTTAGGGGGCTGGTCTTCGAATAACCGTTATTCAATGATTGGCGGACTTCGGGGAACGGCGCAAATGATCAGCTACGAAATTCCGATGGGCCTATCTCTTTTAACGGTCATTCTTCAGGCGGGTACTTTAAGCCTTCCTTCGATTGTTGAAGCACAAAAAGACCATTGGTTTATTTGGACTAACCCGATTGGCTTTATTATTTACTTTATTACGGCTTTTGCAGAAACGAACCGTGCGCCTTTTGATTTACCTGAAGCCGAACACGAATTAACCGCGGGCTACCATACCGAGTATGGCGGCATGAAATTCGCCATGTATTTCTTAGCTGAATACGTAAATATTCTCGCTGTATCGGGTATTGCAACGACGCTTTTCTTAGGGGGATGGTACGGCCCGTGGGATATTCCGATTGTTTGGTTTTTGCTAAAAGTTTTCGTGCTTGTTTTTATTTTTATGTGGGTAAGAGCGACGATGGCTCGTTTTAGGTATGAACAGTTAATGAGTATCGGTTGGAAAGTCTTACTGCCTATCGCCACGCTTAATTTGATAATAACCGCTTATTTTACTTTGGTTACGAGATGAAAAAGACCCTATCGCAAGTTGGATCGATGTTTTTTGGGCTATGGATTGTTTTGAAGCACGCCTTTAAAAAACCCATAACCCTAAAATACCCCGAACAAAAAAGAAAATTACCAGCGCGATCAAGAGGACGCCACTATTTGACAAAATGGAATGACGGCTTAGAGCGCTGCGTCGGTTGTGAACTTTGCGCGATAGTATGTCCATCTCAAGCGATATATGTAAAACCGGCAGAAAATAGACCGGGGGATATTCACTCTCATGGAGAGAGATATGCAAGCGATTTTCAGATCAATATGCTTCGCTGCATTTTTTGCGGGATGTGCGAAGAGGCGTGTCCAACCGGAGCGATCATTTTAGGGAATGAGTATGAGCTTTCGGGCTATACAAGAGAATCTCTCATTTACACTAAAGGGATGTTAACGGAAAAAAATCCCGGCGATTCGGGCCGCGACCCGAATAGGGAGATATGATGAGCGTTGCGATCTTCTTCCAATTTTTAACCGGATTGATCTTGATTGGATCTTCTTTGGGAATGATTTTAGTAAAAAAACCGGTCCATGCGAGCCTTTGTTTTCTTTTAACTCTACTATCGCTTGCCGTATTGTATTTACAACTCTCTGCGCAATTCATTGCCGTTATGCAAATTTTAGTCTATGCAGGGGCGATTCTCGTTATTTTTATGTTTGTGATCGTCCTTTTTCAAGACGCTTATCTGCTGATTGCAAAAACAGAAGGGGAAAGTCCTCCATGGTTAATAGGGGGAGCTATTGCGGCCGTACTAGGGCTTCTTGCGCTTGTTGCTCCAAAAATTTTGAGCATTAAAGATAATACTCCGGTCAATCCGGATGAGTTTGGAACAGTGAGGGAATTAGGCCACCTTTTATATCTCGATTTCTTTTTCCCTTTTGAAGCTGTCATTTTACTTTTTGTCGTCGCCTTGATTGGAACGGTATACATAGGAAAGAGGGTGATAGATGGATAGCGGATTTTACATATTGTTAAGTTTGGCCATGTTTTCCATTGGGCTGATAGGCGTTCTTGCCAAAAGAAATGCGCTGATTTTCTTTTTATCCATTGAAATGATGTTGAATTCTGCCAACCTATTGTTCGTTACGTTTGCAAATCATTGGGGAAATCCAACGGGTTTAGTTTGGGTTTTCTTTGTATTGGTTGTTGCAGCAGCGGAGGCGGCGGTTGGACTTGCCATTTTAATTAATTTATTCCGATCGAAACAGGTGGTCGATGTCGATCAATTTAACAAGTTAAAGGGATAAGATGGAATTGCTGATTGGTTTATTTAGTCCACTTATCGGGTTTTTCTTATTACTTACAACCTACTGTAACCGTAGGTGTATTGGAATTGTGGGCTCTTTAACGATATTCATATCGTTCGTTAGTTTTCTATCTTATTTACCGAGTTATCTAAATCCCGATCATCCCGCTCTTGATATTCATTTATTTAATTGGATCCCGACTTTAAATACCGACTTCGCATTCCATTTGGATCATCTTTCTTTATTGATGACATTGATAATTACGGGAGTGGGATTCTTGATCCATGTTTATTCAATTGGTTACATGGAACATGAAGAAGATTTAGGGCGCTATTTCGCCTGCATGAACTTTTTCGTCTTTAATATGTTGATATTGGTTCTTGCTTCCAATCTTCTCGTTCTCTTTATTGGATGGGAGGGTGTGGGTCTTGCTTCGTACTTATTGATTGGCTATTTCTATACTAGGCCGGCGGCCGCTCAAGCAGCCACCAAAGCGTTTGTTGTAAACCGTATTGGCGATGCCGGATTTTTAGTTGGTATTCTTTTTACGATTGTGACTTTCGGAACGACCCATATTGATACCATCAACCAAGTTGAACCTGCTAGCGGACTACTTTTAACGGTTATAACTCTTCTATTCGTAGTGGGCGCAGTGGGTAAATCGGCTCAGCTTCCTTTATATACTTGGCTTCCCGATGCGATGGAAGGTCCGACTCCCGTTTCAGCATTAATCCATGCTGCAACCATGGTAACAGCAGGTGTTTATTTAATTGTAAGGTTGCACCCTTTGTTCCTTGCAGCGCCTTATACGCTTCAGGTGGTAGGGATTATCGGAGCTTCTACTTCGTTATTTGCGGCCATTTGCGCGCTAGGTCAGATTGATTTGAAGAGGGTTTTAGCTTATTCGACGGTGAGCCAGTTAGGATTGATGTTTTTAGCGGCAGGGGCAGGGGCGTTTTATTCAGCCATGTTTCATTTGACTACACATGCTTTTGTAAAGGCGACCTTGTTCTTATCTGCGGGTAATGTTTTGCATGCGATGAACGGTACAACCAATATGGAAAAAATGGGGGGATTATCCAAAATTCTCACTAAAACCAATTGGTTATTCCTAATCGGAGTGCTTGCTTTAGCGGGTATACCGCCTCTTGCGGCTTTCTTTAGTAAAGATTTGATCTTAGAACAAGAATATTTAGCGGGTTATAAGACTCTTTTCTATGTAGCTCTTTTAGCGTCAGTTTTAACCGGTTTTTATCTTACCCGCGCCTACATTCTAACTTTTAGAGGCGAGCCTCGAATTGATGAAAAATTAAGGAAAAGCGCTCATGAAGCTCCGAAGGTCATGTTAATTCCTGTAGGAATTTTAGCTTTTCTTTCTTTAATCGGTGGTTTTTTAGGATGCAGTTTCTGCAAACTTCCTCTACTTGAAATATTTTTAGAAGAGGTGGGGATGTCTCCATTTGAGCGTAAAGCAGAAGAGACGACTTTTTCCTTTGAGGGGACGCTAGCTTTATTTGCGGGTCTGGTGGGTATTTTGTGCGCCCTTTTCTTTTATCGAAAATATAAAGAGAGAAGTTGGCCCTTATTATTAAATTCTTTTTATGTGGATGACATTTACGACTTTATATTTGTGAAGCCTTTAAAGGCGATTGCTAATGGTTTCGCGAATGTTATAGAGCCCAAATTCTTTGAAAATATGATTCAAAGGACGGGCGCGGTAACAAAAAATATTTCCGAAGATTTTCGCCAGATACAAAGCGGTGAAATTCGTTCTTATGTGGCTTTATTGGTATTAGGTGCTGCGCTTATTGCAGCTTATTTAGTTTTCTAAAGGTAGTATGGAATTGATTGGATTAATAGGTGTGCCGTTTGCCTCTTCATTATTACTGTTTCTCATCCCTTTTTACGGTAGGTATTTAGCTCTCTCGCTCAGTTTGATTCCTTTGATTCTCTTACATGCGGGCGGGGTGGGACACAGTTTGAATTACCCTTGGATTTCAGCTTTATCTATTAATTTTCATTTAGCGATTGATGCCCTTTCCTTTGTCTTTTTATTTCTTACTTGTGTGATTGTTCCCATTAGCATTTGGGTTGCAGATAAAAATTATCCAAATAGTTTTTATGGGTTAGTTTTACTTACTCAAGCCCTGTTAATTGGGTTTTTTACCGCTCAAGATTTAGTTCTCTTTACAGTGTTTTGGGAAGCAATGCTTTTTCCTCTCTATTTTATTATTGCAATCTGGGGAAAGGAAGAGAAACGAAAGGCTGCCCTTCAATTTTTACTCTATATGATTGCGGGCTCAACTTTGATGATCGTTGGAGTTTTAGCCATCTATTTCTCTGCAGGCAGTTTTGATTTTGCGACCCTGGCTAAAAACGCTTATGCACCTTGGATCCTAGCCGTTTTCTTGCTTGCTTTTGCGGTTAAAACCCCTCTTTTTCCTTTTCATGGTTGGCTTCCAAATGCTTACTACCAAGCGCCTGTTACGGGAACGATTTTATTAGCAGGTTTATTATCTAAAGCGGGAATTTACGGGATTGCAAGAGTAGCTCTTCCTCTTTTTCCTGATTTAATGAAAGCGTGGAGCCCTATTTTGATAACGCTTGCAACCATTGGAATCTTTTATGGAGCTTTTGCAGCTTGGAGACAAACAGATTATAAACACTTAATTGCTTATTCCAGTCTTTCCCATGTTAACTTTATTTTACTCGGGCTCTTTGTTGCTATTCAACCTGGATTGAATGGCGCAATTTTACAAGCGTTTAACCATGGTATAACGATAACGGCCTTATTTATTGTCGCTTGGTGGTTAGAACAACGAATCGGCACCACAAAAATGGAAATAAGTGGCCTCGCGAAATTCATGCCCTATCTTGCATGGCTGACTTTGTTCTTTGTTTTATCGTCTGTGGCTCTGCCGGGAACAAACAGTTTTGTAGGGGAGCTTCTCATTTTACTAGGCAGCTTTAAATGGAGTGTGTGGCTTGCCGCCATTGTTATATTAAGCGTAATTTTCTCCGCCGTATATATGCTGCGGTTTATGCAAAAGGTCTACTTTGAAGGTCCCACCTTTTTCCGTGATAGTTGGGTCGATATTGGACTCAAGGAATACTTGGTTGTTACCCCTTTAATTTTCTTTATTTTATGGGTGGGTCTCTATCCGGCCCCTCTTCTTAAACACATTGAGTTAATATCATTATGGAAGTGACATTTACGTTAGCAGATTTCAGAGCGCTTGCCCCTTTGTTGATATTATTAAGTGGGGGACTATTAATTTTATTGATTGATTGCTTCAAGAAATCTGAAGGACTTTCATTTTTATTAGGACTTGCCACATTCGCTTTTGCATTTCTATTTTCTCTAGAAATTCCGGCGGATGTAAATGCACTTTTATCCCCATGGATACGGTTCGATGCTCTGGGTCGTTTCTTTTCGATCTTCTTTATTGTTGTAGGCTTTGTTACTATTCTTCTTTCCTATCCATTGCTGTATCGATTTGATGCTCCCGGTGCCGAATACTATTTTTTAGTGATTTCTTCCGTTGCAGGCTTGATATTGATTGGACAGGCGGCTGATTTCTTAACTTTATTTATTGGCCTTGAGACACTGTCGCTCTCTCTTTATATTCTCACCGGTTATATGAAAAAGTGGAACATTTCCCATGAAGCGGCAATGAAGTATTTTCTATTAGGATCGCTTGGAGCCGCCTTCTTAATATATGGGATTGCATTTATCTATGGGGCAACAGGAACAACGGCGATTAAACACTTAAACATCGATAATGAATTTTTATTCCTATTCGGGTTGGCATTTTTAACTGTTGGCCTATGTTTTAAAGCGGCTGTAGTTCCGTTTCATACTTGGGCGCCCGATGTGTATGATGGCGCGCCTACCGCTGTAACGGCTTTTATGTCTGTCGGGACTAAAGCGGGGGCATTTGCAGGATTAGTATTGGTATTTCTGATGGGGCTTGCTCCCATATGGCATGAAAGTATCGCTTGGCTTGCCTATCCCACTTTGATTTATGCCAACTATGCCGCTTTAACGCAAACACAACTAAGAAGATTTTTTGCGTATTCAGGGATTTCCCATGCAGGATTTTTATTGATACCTCTTGCTGCTTCTACACCTGAATCTGTCAATTCTCTTTTATTTTATTTAGTTGTGTATGGAATGGCAACTCTAGGTTCGTTTGTTATACTTGCTTTATTAGATAATAGAGAGGAAGGAGCAACTTTAGAAGATCTACAAGGCCTTTTTTATAAATCCCCTTTCTATGCAACTATCTTAACTCTTTGTTTATTGACCCTGGGGGGCATTCCTCCAACAGCCGGGTTCTTTGCAAAATTTTATATTTTTAAAGTAGCGTATCAAGCGGGTTTTTATGGATTGATTGTAGTGGGACTTTTGACCTCAATTCTTTCTGCTTATTATTATTTGAGAATCATTGCCTATTTATTTGCAAAACCCGCCGATTATGAATCATTAAATTCTTCATGGTCGCTAGCGCTTGTAGGTGC
Source organism: Parachlamydiales bacterium (assembly GCA_020051235.1). GTDB lineage: Bacteria > Chlamydiota > Chlamydiia > Chlamydiales > Parachlamydiaceae > CAZABG01. The sequence goes on from JAGVJG010000065.1 coordinate 8,673, forward strand.
ACTCTCTCTAGGAGCCTTAATTTCCGTTACGATATTTCCGGATTGGTGGATACAGAGAATTCCTTAATAAGTCGTTAAATATAAATGCTTTAATTTATTAAGGTCATACAAATTCTATTTTTTGTTAAAAATGAGAATGTATAAAGGATGGTGAATATGAAGTTTTTAACTTGGACCTCTGTCGCAATAGCGGCCTGCTTTTGCGCATTTAACTTATATGCTGAAGACATTAAAGACAGCTCAACTGGGGAAACATTCCCACGTGAAGTTTCTTTTGATCTCGGCGGCAAAAATTACAACTTACAAGCAACCGGTGTTGCAACACGTAAAAAATTGATTGCAACTGTTTATAGCGTGGCTTCGTATGTACAAGACGCTTCAACTTTAGGAAGCGATAAGTTTGCAGCGATTTTATCGAATGATCGTGCAAAACAACTTACTCTTAAATGGGTTCGTGATGTTGATTCAGCAAAAATCCAAGAAGGCTTTAAAGATTCTCTTAAAACCTCATTTGGCGAAGAAGGCTATAAAGCTCATGAAGCCGATATTAATAAATTCCTCGGCTTCTTTAACCACAACGTAACTAAAGGCGAAGAACAAATTATTCGTTCTGCTAATGGTACTGTTGAAGTGTTAATTGGAGGAAACAAAGTTGGCGAAGTTTCAAATCCAGAAGTGGCTCAAGGCATCTGGAAAATCTGGTTCGGCGATAAAGCGGTTGTTGATCGCAATAACCTCGTCTCTTTAGTTAAATAATATCTTAAGCACGGGCTTCGGCCCGTGCTAATTCCCTTGCCGGATTCCCGTTGTATGTTAATACCAAGCTTTTTTTACCACTGAGCACACTGAGACCACTGAGATTGTATGAGAGCAGTGAGAATTAATGCCTAACGCTCACTGCTCTCATGTGTTCTCAGTGGTCTCAGTGGTAAAAAAACTCTGATATTTAAGAGGTTCTGACACGGGAATGCTTTCTTCGAAGCTCTACGTAACTATATTAACTTTTCTTTCTGTAAGTTGTGCGACGACATCTTTACTTAACTGGCCGGGGCTAATATACAACGTAGAAAGTGTAACTATACTTAAAAGGGGGAGTCCTGTTGTTATATTATTTACTCCAGAAATGTCTAACAACTTTAGTTGAAGAGAAGATAGATGAACAAAAGACTCCTCACCTAATTTTAATCCTCGAATACTTAAATGGTTGATTGAAGTTCTTAACTGAAAGATTCCTAATTGAGTAATTTTAGTGCACCCTTCAATACTGAAATTGTTAACGCTTCGTGGAACGTGCGCAATTACCCAATCTTCTATTTTGGTATAAGCTAAGTTTAGCCATTTAATTTTTAAAGGAAGTTTAGTTAGACCTAAATTAGTTATCCCTTTACATCCATATAAATTTAAACCTTGGAGGTTGGGAGGTAAGAACGCTAGATCTTTATCTGATAATTTAGTTGATCTTCCAAAATCAATATATCTCAAAAATTTAATAGAAGTTAATAGTTCAAAAGATCTTGGTGTTTTTATGTTGGCTATTGATAAAGAAATAACTTTATGTGAATTAAATTTCTCAATTAAATCTAATTTTTCTGCATCACTTGTTGCAGCGTATTGTCTACCAAAATATTCCGCGAATTTTCCCATAAATGCATATTTTGAAATCTCCCATGGTAATTTTAAGCAATCTTTATTGAGTTTTAGAGCTTTATCTAAATCCTCTTTTTTTGAAAAAAGATCGTCTACGACTAGAATAAAGCCCCAACAATGGATATAGTTTGCCAATAGTAAGACTTCTATATCGAATGCGGGTTTTGGTTCATTTAATTCTTCAAAATAAATTGTTTTTATAAGTTTGTTTACAGTTTCTCTCTTCCAGGAGAGAACTGTTATTCCCTCTATTTCACGTTGATAAGCCAGTATTTCAGTATCTAAGGTGAGGGCTTCGAATAAGTCTTCGTTAAGTTCCAGATCTCCGTCGATACATCGGATAATATATGTCGTTGAGGAAGGAGGAAGTTTACTAACGGCTTGTAGATATTCACTTCCTGACCTGATTTCTAGAAGACATTTTTCACGTTGCTTTTTTGAGTCTTCGTGGAATTGATAAAGTCGTTCAAGATCTAATGGAGGTAGTGTTGTGATTGACATAGGGAAAATAATATATAGAAAACACTTTTTTCCTGCGTTGCCCATTCCTTGGGATCTTTAACTTTTATGAAAAAATACCTTTCTCAGCGTCCTTTATTTTTACCACAGAGAACACAGAGGACACAGAGATAAATTGAGCGCAGTGAGAGAGGTTCTAAATCTTAAAAAAGTGAAATAGAGCTCTTCTCACTGTCCTCTTGTTATCTCTGTGTCCTCTGTGTTCTCTGTGGTAAAAAAATTGTTTTAGTTTGATCAAGCACGCACGCACGCGGGCACGGGAATTGGTTTGAAATTCCGGGATCAGAAGATCCCGGATATTAGTGCAAATTAACCTTTGCTCAATTCTTCAAGGTGAGCGCGGTTCTTTCTAATCGCTTCATTCGTTCTTTCGATGAGTTCTGAGTTTTGACGAATGACTTGAGTGCTTTCTTCAACCGCTTGTCTGTTTTCTTCGATAGCGTATGAGCTCTCATTCACGAGTTCGGTAAGTCTTTGTACTCCGCAGCTTGAAAATGCTGTAAGAGTTAAAATTAATAAAATGCCTTTTTTCATGAATGCCTCACTTAATTTTTTCTAAAGTTTGATTGATTTGTTCAAGCTCGCGTCGGTTTTGATCGATTCCCACATTGGCTGCGGAAACCGCTTGCGCGTTTTCGCGTATCGCTACTGTGGAAGCTTGAATTTGTTCCTGGTTGTACTCGAGCGCGCTGATATTATCATCGATAATATTGCAGCTAGAAAGAGCCATTCCGAAAAGAGGAACTAAGAGCAGTTTCTTCATTTTCTACCTCATCGTTGTAGAAATTTCTTATAATAGTAACCTTAGATCCCTGTCAAACGTGTATTTTGTTAAATTAATAGATTCCTTATAATTAATATCTAATGTTTAAAGAAGCATCGTTATTGCAAAATGAATTATTAAATCGTATTATTGTTGAAGATAATTTTAAGAATATTGAATTAATTGGTGGAATGGATATTAGTTGTAATTTGTATTCCCCCCATATTTATGGTGTTTGCGTTGTTTTTTCATTTCCCGAGTTAATTATCCAAGAGGTTGGGGAGTTTTATTGCCAAACTAAATTCCCTTATGTTCCTGGGTTTTTAGCATTTAGAGAGGCGCCTGCTTTAATAGGTGCTTTTGCTCAGTTAAAGAAGAAGCCGGATGTTATCCTTGTTGATGGTCAAGGCATTAGCCACCCTAAAGGCCTTGGTATTGCAAGTCACATTGGAGCTGAGATCGATGTGCCCACCATTGGAGTGGCGAAATCGGTGTTAGTGGGAGAGCATAAAGAGCTAGATCCCGGGGTAGGCTCTCAAAGACCGCTCATTTTTAAAGATAATATCGTTGCAACCGCCTATCGTTCACGTATGAATGCTCGTCCCATTTTTATCTCTACCGGACATCGAGTAAGTTTAAAATCAGCCGTTTCTATTGTTCAAAGTTGTCTAAAAAACTATCGGTTACCTATACCCACAAGAGAAGCGCACATTCACTCCAATTTATTTAGAAAAAAAATGATGAATCAAGTTGTACGTAGAAGATTATCTTCTTTATAATATTTGGTTATGGTTCAGCCCATTGGCTTTAAACAGGAATTTTATTATCCTAACACCGTTTGCAAGGCAATTACTCTCATTGCACTGAGCGTATTTGCTACAATGTATCTAGAAAATACTCCCTTTGAAAAATTTCTTTTTGTTGCTTTTGCCTACACTCTCGTTATTGTGGGGTGTTATTTTTGGCGCACAAAACGTTTTCATCTACAGACTATGAATTTTGTAAGTATAGACGCGCAAGAGCATACGATGAAGTTAAAGAAAATCCATATGCAGCTATGGAAGGGATCTTTAACTTATAGAGTGATGCTTCAAACGATAAAAAATAGAGATTCAGAAGCTTTAACCATCTTATCAAAAGAAGCTGCCATAAATACTTTTAAACAACTGAAAGTTTCTTATGTACATCTTGATAACATACCTTTTCGATCAAGCAGTGAATTTTTTATTAACGCGGTCGTTTTTCTAAACTTCACAGGGGATGTTTATACCATAGGATCACACTTAGCGTTCGAAGTAGCTAATAGCTATCAGAAACCCGTCTTTGATGCCATTTTTGAGCAACTGTATGCAGGTAAATTTGAAGAAACAACTGATGCTGCCAAAGAGTTTATGAATCTTATGGAGGGAGTTGAGGATCATAGTGTTGATTTAATGAATCGTGTCATTGGAGAGGGGCTTGCATCGGGTGTGCTATCTTCAGAATGGGGATCTAAGTTATACAACCTAACCCCCCGAGAGAGACTCGCAAGGGTTACGGAACAGCATAAGAAATACTATGTTGATATGTATTACTGCTTAAGGGCCATTTCCGCGGGCACTTCAGCTTGAGCTTTGGGTTTATGTCGATTGTAGATCGTTAACGGTTTTCCATCTTTTGCATTAAGAAAGAAGTTATAGACATACGCTACATATTCGATAGGGTTAAGCTCAAAGTTATGGATAAAGTCTAGCTGAAGTTTCATGAAGCTTGGGAAGAAAAAGTCTTGAGTATCGAAGAGTATTAACTTAGTGAAGAAAGGATGTTTAAATTTAAGTGCCTTTTTATCGAGCTCTTCCGGTGTGAGGCCTGATTCGATATAGTTTGCAATCCATTTAGCTTGAATTTCTCCATCGCCAAGACCCATTGCGAAATGGTGATATGCGGTAAATATAAGATTAGGAACTTGTGGGATTACTTTACCGCGATACGATTTGAAAACGGTGTTAAGGTCTAATTTTTCTCCGTCGACAGTAATGTCAGACATGCATTTAGTGCCCGAAGAGCCGGTGCAGCAAATAACTGCATCGGACTCGACATATTGATTATCTTTAGTGTAGTACCCATTTTCTTCGAAACGATCGATTTCGCCGGTAATGCTATAGTATTTACTGGTTTCTTTAAGTAACTCCATTTCTCCGTCATCAACAAGGGCTACGTGAAATTTTCTATAATCGTGATGCTTTTTTCCGTAAGTATGAATATTTCCGCATGCTCTCCATAAAAGGCAGCTTACAGAGGGGAGAAAGCTAGATAACATAAAGCCTAAGAGCATAGTCGATTTAAAGAAGAAGTGTCCGGTTTTCCCCGCAAAGCTTTCTCGTAAGTTATCGTGAAGATGTTTATATCTTAAGAACCAGTAAGGGGTTCTGTAAAGCCAAGTAATTTTATATCCTAATCGTCGAAAGGTAGTAACTAAGTCTGTAGCCGTTTTTCCTGCCCCTACAATGGTTACTTTCTTATTGTTTTCAATAAGCTCTTTTACTTTTTCTTCGTTAGCTTCGTAGGAATGGAGAATTTCCCCTTCGAAACTTTTTGCATCTTTAAAATCTGGGATATGTCTGTCGCAATAGCCATTTGTGTTGATTACGAAATCGTATTCTTTAGTTTTATATTCACTCTCGCCTACAACTAAAGTCGTCTTTTTTGTTTTAGAGTTGTATTCTATTTTGTGGATGGGGGTTTTGAAAATCATATTTTCATTTAAATGATGGGCATCAACATACGATTTCAAGTATTGATAGACTTGTTTAGATTCAAGCCTCTCGGTCAAATCGATATTGTCCGGATAGGGAAAGTTTTCAAATTGATTCAATTTGGCTGGGGTATGAATTCTAAGGCCTTTATAGTTGTTAGAAGGGTGCCATACTCCTCCAACGTCATCATTCTTTTCATAGAGGTCAACTTCGTAGCCCTTGTCCTTGAGCACTTTAAGGCATCCAACCCCTCTGAACCCTCCGCCTATTATGGCTATCTTTTTCATATTTTCCCCCGTGTATTGAAAGGGGGAAGAGCTTTTTTCGTGCCAAAGATCAAATCATTCGATTATTAAGGAATTTATGAAGTTATTACTCCTATTATTATGGACTTCACTTGCCGCGTTTGAGCCTATTTTAATAACTCCCTATCCTGTCGTAGGGTATAGGGAAGTTCCTATTGAAAATCAGACTCTGTATTTGTGGTATCCCGTTAAGGCTGATGTGGTTGGAACCAAAAGTGATTCACCCATAGATGTATTTAAAATTGCAAAGGACTCTGAGTTTCAGAAAGTTCCAGCTCCCCTCATTATTTTATCGCATGGCTACTTCGGTAATCCGCATATGCTCTCTTGGTTAATACGTGCCTTTGTTCACAATGGGTTTATCGTCGCCGCCGTGCAGCATAAAGACTTAGAAGGGGGCGCCATTCAATTAGATTATTGGAAAAGAGCCAGCGATATTAAATCCATCCTCGATACCCTTACAAAAGCCCCCTTCGATAAAATTGTTGATCCCAATCGAATCGGACTTGCAGGATATTCTTTAGGTGGTATGACCGCCCTTTGGTTGATTGGAGGAAAAGTAACAAATCTCGATAATCTAGTTCCGAGTGCTGAATATGCAATTCAAAGAGATTATTCCTTTGCGCAAGATGCCATCAATAGTATCAATAAGGATGCTTGGACAAAAGACTATCGTGATCCTCGTATAAAAGCCGCCTTTATTATGGCGCCCGCTTGGACGTGGGTCTTTGATGAAAGCAGTTTAAAAAAAGTTAATATCCCTGTTTATTTAGTTGCCGCAGAAAAAGACCAGATCTTAGTTTCAAAAAATAATGCGGGAAAAGTTCACGATCTCATTCCTTATTCGCAATATCAATTAATTCCCGGAAAAGGGGGGCATTATATTTTCATTACAGCCGTGGGGGAAGCGAACAAGAATGCGATGGGACGGTTTAGTTTTGTTTTTGAAGATGATCCAGAAGTGGATCGTGCGTGGATTCAATCTCAAGTTTCAGAAGAAGCGGTCAGATTTTTTTGGAGTGCATTAAATATATGAACAAATTCATTCCTTTGGTTCTTGCATTAGTTTTAGTTGGAGGAGCGGCTTTTTATTTTCTAAAGCCCGTATCACCCGATAGCCTTTTGCAAGAAGAGCCTGAGGAATTTAATGTTCCACTGGGCCTGCCGCCCATTCCTTGGCCAAAAGACAATCCTTACACTCAGAAAAAAGCAGAGTTAGGACGTCTTTTATATTTTGATAAGCGTTTGTCTGCCGATGGGACCGTATCTTGTGCGACATGTCATAGTATTCCTAGAGCCTTTACAGATAACTTGCCTATTGCGGTGGGCATTAAGCAACATAGAGGAAGCCGAAATAGTCCAACCGTAATTAATTCGGCCTACCAACCCCTATTATTTTGGGATGGACGGGCAAAATCGCTTGAAGAGCAATGTAAAGGACCTATTGCAAACCCAAATGAAATGAGCGATACGCCCAATGTTCATAAAGCCCATGAAGAGTGTCATAAAAGAGTCTGCTTAATAGAAGGCTATAAAGTCCTCTTTAAAGAAGCTTTCGGCGCTAACGAATGCTCTATAGATCAGATTTCAAAAGCGATCGCGACGTTTGAAAGAACGGTGTTATCAGGCAATTCTAAATATGATCGAAGAGAATTGAACGATGAAGAGCTAAACGGTCTTAAAGTTTTTAAGGCAAAAGGATGCTCGAACTGTCATTATGGCCCTAACTTTACCGATGATCAATTCCACAATATCGGAGTCGGTATGGATAAACCTAATCCCGATGTGGGCCGTTTTGCCATTACCAAAGATCCGAAAGATACAGGCGCATTTAAAACGCCTGTTTTACGAGAGGTTTCACGCACGCATCCTTACATGCACGACGGCAGCATTAAAACACTTGCAGAAGTTGTAGATTTCTATGATAAGGGGGGCGTTCACAACCCCTACCTGCATCAGGCTATCCGTCCGCTTCACTTAACTGAGCAAGAGAAGAAAGAGCTTATTAGTTTTATGGAAGCGCTGAATGGAGACGGCTGGCAGCACTTTTCTGAGCCTTCCGAATTCCCGAAATAAAATTCCCGTGCACGATTCCCGCTAAACATCGGAAGTACCGCACCTATTCTTTTATTATTATTCTTAGTGTCTGAAATTTTGACACAGAGAACAACACGGAGAGCAAGCACAGAGGTCACAGAGAGACTCGCTATGCATTATTAAAATCGAATGGAATAAGATGACTCTCAATATGTTGTTCTCTGTGTTTGCTCTCCGTGTTGTTCTCTGTGTCAAAAAAAGACACATACGGATAACAGCGAGATAGAAAGTATTTCCGATGTTTATGGGAATCGGCACGGGGTTTACTTATTGTCTTTACGAAGTAAGAAGAAGTAGGCGAGGACGGCCAGAGTGCCAATGCCAAGCGCAATTTCAATCGCAAGTTCTAAGTTCTCGTACACAATGGGAAGGTAGTTTCCTAAAAAATATCCGGCAGAAATAAAAAGAGTGACCCAAAGAATCGCTCCCGTATAAGCGTAGAGAGCAAAATGTTTATATTCTAACTCTGTGATGCCTGCAAAAAGGCCTGTAAAATGTCTAACGCCCGGGATGAAGTAGCCGATAAATAAAGACCATTTTCCATACTTTTCAAACCAAGCGTGAGCCTTATTTAGTCTATCTTCTGTAATGCCGATCCAACTGCCATATTTATGAAGAAGAAACTTACTGGTCGTTCTGCCAATTAAATAACTCGTCGTGATTCCAAAAAGACTTCCTAAAAGGGCTGCTGCATAGGCGTTGGACACATCGATTTGTCCTTGCCTCATGAGTACGCCTGAAACGACAAGTAATGTTTCTTCGGGAACGGGAAGCGCAATAATTCCAAGGGCAAGAAGTACAAATAAACTAATAGGGCCGTAATGCGTGATCCAGTGAGAAAGAGTTTCGTTATCGGGAAGAAAATCCATTTATACAAATAATGCCTTATTCAATAAAAAATTAAAAATCATTTCGATTTTTTAACAAATCAGTTAAATGAATCTTAAACCTGAGGTTTAACAATGAAGTATCTTTATGAATTAATTGGGACGTTTTTTCTAGTTTTTACTGTTGGAATGACAGTATTAGGTCCCAATGCAGCCGGCGCTTTAGCTCCTTTAGCTATCGGCTCGGTTTTAGCAGTATTTATATACGCGGGTGGTCATATTTCCGGGGGGCATTATAATCCAGCGGTATCACTTGCGGCTTTTTTAAGAGGTCCTTTTTCAATAACCGATTTAATAGGTTATTGGGTTGTTCAGATAGTTGGTGCTGTAATTGCTGCTTTTGCTGTTTTATATTTAAAAGGAGCGGCAGGAGATGCGCCTATTAATCATGATGTTTATAAATCCTTATTAGCCGAATTTATATTTACCTTTGCGCTCTGCTATGTGGTATTAAATGTGGCCACTGCAAGAGAAACATCGGGCAATTCCTATTTTGGATGGGCGATTGGATTTACCGTATTAGCAGGTGCTTATGCAGTCGGAACTGTTTCAGGCGCTGCGTTTAACCCAGCTGTTGCTGTGGGTATCTCTTTCCTTAACTTAAGCGCTTGGAACAACCTTTGGATTTATTTGGTTGCTAACTTCGCAGGTGCTATCGCCGCCGCTCTTATCTTTAAAGCCGCTCACCCTAACGAATAATTCACATATAGTGCATTCGCAAGGATGCACTACCCATCCCGTGCCCGATTCCCGTTAACTTTGGAAGTACCTTTTAAAGAAGAGCAAAAAAAACCACAGAGGCACAGAGAACACAGAGAGAGCACGAGAACGGTGAGAGTTTGTGTGATCAGCATTTTCTCACTGTCCTCGTGCTCTCTCTGTGTTCTCTGTGCCTCTGTGGTAAATAAAAAATGTTAGTAGGTGTAATCGACCGCAATAATATAACTGATAAACTTAGCGGAGTTTCTGCCTTTGAAGGTAAACCAAGGGCCGAAGATGACGCCCCATACATCGTTCCAGTTATATTCGATGGCGGGCGCTAAACTTAGCTGTCCTGAACTCGGATTCCCTATAGGATCAATCGTTCTTCCCGAGAATTTGGTTTTTTGGAAAAAAGCAGCTTGAAAGTCGCAGGCAAAGCACCAGTTTCTTGTTAAGTTATATTCGAAGGCTGCTTGATAAATATAGGCAGTTCCCGGTTTTACTTTTCCTCTTGTAAATGGGCCTCCACCATATACCGTAAACCCTTTTACATAAACGGGCGTAAAAAGAGTGGTAGCAACCGCCATTCGATAGCTTAACCAATGAACGCCTTTAATATGATAAACCTGTCCCCAAGTTAACGCAAAAAAAGTTGCCCAAGATCCCATCCCGCCCGCATCTACTCCAAAAGCATCCCGATTAAGGTGTTTGTATTTACCTGTTGGAAATATTTCTCCTACACTCAATTTGATTCGTGGAATTGGAGATTCTTTGGGAGGCATTAAAATTTGATAGTCGATACCAAGGGGTAAATCCCCGAATGAAGATCCTTTTCGGCCTCTTGTTTGAGTAAATATACTCTGAATATTGCCGCTTAAATCGCTTTTTTCCGTAAGCCCGAGCTTAAAGGTGAATTGGGTGTTTAATTGCTCGATTCGCGGGATTCTATCGACTTTTCCATTACTATTGTATCTGCCGGATGTTACCGTCCAAAGGACATAGGGCTCCATGTTTACGTGCCCCTTCGGTATTACTCTAGGAGAGCCCGTTAGAAGAGGTCCCGTATACCAAGGGTCTGAGTTTTCCTGAACCAGAATGTCGGATTCAGCACATAACGAAATGGGTATTAAGAAGATTAATAATAATTTCTTCATGAAAAAGCCAAGATAAGGACTTGTTCAGTTTAGATCAAATAATATCGCTGATACAATGGTCTTAAGGGGGGAAGTATGCGTAGATATAATGAATTAAATAAAGATGAAGAAAAAATCATCAAATATAAAGGCACCGAATATCCCGGAACAGGTGAGTTATTAGATAATAAATCTGAAGGGGTTTACATCTGCCGTCAATGCGATTCTCCTTTATACCTTTCTAAAGACAAATTTGATTCCCATTGTGGATGGCCTAGTTTCGACGATGAACTCGAAGGAAAAGTGTTACGTAAAACCGATGCAGATGGAAGACGGACTGAAATTTTATGTAAAAATTGCGGCGCTCACTTAGGTCACGTGTTTGAAGGGGAGTTTCTAACCCCTAAAAATACTCGCCACTGCGTAAATTCCTTATCAATGCAGTTTATCCCAGCTTATACTTCAGAAGGTTATGAAAAGGCCATTTTTGCAGCCGGCTGTTTCTGGGGAGTTGAACATTTAATGAAAGAGCTGCCTGGAGTTGTTCGAACAACTGTCGGATATACAGGAGGACAAGTTGTCAATCCTTCGTACAAAGAAGTATCCACAGGAGTGACGGGTCATTATGAAGCCATTGAAGTAAGATTTGATCCCAAAAAAACAAATTTTGAAACCGTTGCTCGTTACTTTTTTGAAATTCATGATCCTACCGATCCTTCAGGACAAGGCCCCGATCGCGGCAAACAATATCGTTCAGCAATCTTTTATCTCAGTGAAAAACAAAAAGAGATTTCTGAAAAGCTCGTTGAAGAATTGAAGAGCAAGGGGATAATCGTAGCTACTGAAATTCTTCCCGCTTCAAAATTCTACAAAGCAGAAGATTATCATCAACAATACTATGAAAAAACAGGGCACGAGCCCTATTGCCACGTTTACCACAAACTATTTTGAAATTTTGGCGACTAGTGCGACATGTGCGGCTACGTATTTATGATCAGAGGGCTGTACTCCACCTACAAGCGGATTATTTATTATATGTGCGAGGCTAATCACTTTGTTTGAAACTAAAGCTCTAAGAAGCATGACTTCAGGTGTCCCATCTCCTGTAAATGGAATTTTATCCCTTGGATCATTTGTGTAAGTAGATGGGGGCCCTATATGTCCTAAAAGCGCAGTATTCCTAGTGTCTTTTAATAAACTGTTGGATGTTAGTTTAGCCATAATTCGATCCCCATCATATGCAGGAAATTTAGTTTGAGAAGGGATATTAGGAAAAGCGTTAAAGTCTCCCATAACAATTACAGGGTATCTTCTTACTAATCCTTCAACAAGTTTCATAAGTGCCTGTACTTGTTCAGTTCGTTCTTTTTCTTTTATTGAGAAGTGAACGTTTATGGCTATGAAATGAATATGACTTGCTTTATGTACTAATTCTATGCATAGAAAAAGCTTGTCAGCGCATCTAACGATAGGTTCAATGGTATAATTATGTATTCTGTCAAAAACCTCTTTATCATAAAATATGGGATTTTGTTCATCGTCAATTTCATCAGTTGATTTAAATACATCTTTGCCTTCACCAGAGGTTTTTCTAACGGCAAAATTGTATTTATCTCCTAAATTATCGATAAAAAACTTCATCATAGGACCGTAGCACTCTTGAAGGGCAATGAGTTTTGCGCCCACTTCTTTCATCGCCGCAACAATTCTCGGACCTCTTTCGTGCCATTTTTGAAGTTCACTTGTTGCTTTTCTGTCCCATTCATGGGTCAATACGTTCCAAGTTAAAATAGTAAAGTGAGGGCGTTTTAAGGCGGCTTCGGCTTCTTTTCTAACTTCTTCAGATAATTTAGGATCAAGATTTGTGGTAAAAAGACTATTAAATAAGGGAAAACGAGAGTTGATTATAGGGTAATTAGTTGAAGGAGCAGCCCTAGAAGGTTCCATAAATTATTTTAAATAAGGTTTTTATCATTCGGTTTTATATAATAGTTACATTTATGAGTTGTTTACCAAGAAATTCGCAAGGATGTCCGACATTATTTTTAGCACCTATGGAAGGGGTGGGAGATAAACCCTTTCGAAAAGCCATGGCAGCCATCGGAGGTTTTGATCAAGCTTCCACCGAATTTTTGCGTGTTCCTATAAATGCACATTGTGCCAGTTTAGCGAAAGTTTACGATTCAAAAGAGATTCCGCCTTTTCCTCTCGCTGCACAAATTATGGGCTCTGATCCTATTCTTATGGCTGATATGGCTCGTGAGTTGAAGAAAAGAGGCGCACCACGAATTGACATTAACTGTGGTTGTCCTTCCAACACCGTAACGGGAAAAGGTGCAGGTTCAAGTTTGTTAAAAACACCCGATGCGCTTCATGAGATTGCAAGGGCAGTCGTGAATGCGGTCAAAGTACCTGTCACTTTAAAAAAGCGTATCGGCTATTCAGATACGACACTATTTAAAGAAAATCTCCACGCTGCCGTTTCAAGCGGAATTAAATTTCTAACTCTTCATCCACGTACTAAAGAGGACGGTTACGGACCTCCTGCTCGTTGGGAGTTTATTGCGGAGGCAAAAGCGAATATAGATATCCCTCTAGTTGGTAATGGAGATATTTTATCAGTGAATGATGCAACTAGAATGCTTGAATACACTAAATGCGATGCTTTAATGATTGGCAGGGGAGCCGTTGGAAATCCCTTTATTTTTCATCAGATCAAAGCCCATTTCTCCAATCAATCGTACTCTATAACAAAAGAAGGCTGGCAGCTATTCTTTGATACTTTTGAATCAGAATTAATTGGGCCTGAACGCAGCAAAATCAATAAGTTTAAACAAATCTTAAGCTACGCTTTGAGAGGCCATGAACGAAAATCAGACGTTATGACTTATCAAGCAACTCAGCTCAGCTCTTTTAAAGAGGTCATATTGCCTCTGTTCTACCAATTAAAATCACTTTCGTAACCTAGTCGAATTAACTCTTCCCCGTAAATTTCCTTAAAGAGTTGCTTGTGTTTATCGGTGAAATGCTTTTTCCAACTCCCAATTTGCCCTGAACGAAACGTTGTTAAGCCCTCCCAACCAAAAACTTGATCTGCAATGGTGTTCAAAGTTTCTTCTGTAACGAAAATATTCAAGAAGGAGGCTAATCGTTTGAGTTCCGCTAGTTGAAGGGCTTTATGTCCTCCGCCTTTTTCGCCCACTAAATTCTCGAAATAAACGGTTAGGCCGGCGTTTTTCCACCCCAATCTATTAATGATAAAATCCTCTGGAACGGAGGTGCCAAACAACTTCCCCGTTATCATTTCTTCAATTTGATCATCAAATGGAAGGAGGCCAAAGGGGAGAGTGCGATTTAATTTTTTGTAACCCCAGCCTTTATCATTTATATAAAAAAGCATGGAAATAAGTTGATCACGCGGATCTCTTAGTAAAAATATAATCCGATGGTCTTCTATATCAAATTCATCTTTCGATTCTTCATTGTAGATTAAGTGGCAGTGAAGAAATTTTCCTGTTTTGTTTGCATCGACTAAACTCTCTCTCAATATATTTAGAGGTAGCGCACGCTCCCATCGATTATACACTTCTTTATTGGTTAAAAACGTAATGGCTCGGGTTAAAAGATGGGTGCCCGATTTTTCTGGCGTTATGACTACAAAATTATCTGCAGCAAGAATAGGAAAGAATAAAAGGAATAACCAAATCATAGACGCTCTAATATAAACTCATCGAGCCAAAATCTTAGAGGGTTTTTTGCAATAAATCCCATATGACTTCCAAAAGGAGTAACAACTAGCTCTCCATTCTTAATGCTTTGAGGAGGTTTAATAAAAGGATCGTCCTCAGAGAATAACAATGTTAGCGGTTGAGTGATTAAATTTAGCTTTGCACTGGCAAATTCATAATACTCCTCTGGGTTTTTAAAGCCCCAAAGGGGAGCAGTAACCTTTTGATCAAATTCGTAAATGGTTGTGATTTTTTTATCTGCAGACCAAGGAAGTGAAGTCTTAAGCAGATGTTTAAGATAGTATTTATGATAAAAAGGACTTTGATCAATGTTTCTCACAGAGTAAAGAAGATCATAAGCGGGACAAATAGCAATAATTTTTACCTTTAAATCGGGATCCTCTGCTGCCATTTTTAAAGCAATATTGCCGCCCATTGAAAATCCAACGACCGTTGAAGGACCCTTGAAGTGTCTCACTACTTTATCTAAATCTTGGCTATTTCCACCGTTATAAGGAAGCTGACTTAAGCCTTTGCCGATACCACAATTTCGAAGGTTTACGCGAACAACTCGAATTCCTTTTTCGTAGATTTTTCTTCCTACTCGTATCATGAAAGGAGACTCTGAGCACCCTCCGAGGCCGTGAATTAATATGACCGTTTTTTCGTAGTTCGGTGGAGTTGAAACTTCACAGGCTAATTTATCGCCGTTTCCAATATCAATAAATTCAGTTTTTGAGGGGGGAGGAGATCCAGGAGGCCAAAAATAGGCGCCTACCATCTGAATGTGAGGTGATTTTAACCA
>JAGVJG010000004.1 GCA_020051235.1 Parachlamydiales bacterium
AAGGCAATAATTTAACCCTTGTTTCAAGAGTCGATACCGATGAAAAAATTTCTAAAATTGCATTTAAATTTAATGTAGAAACATCGTCTGTCAATAATTGGACAACGTTTTATATACCGACTAATCCTTTGGGGGAAACGCTCTTAAGATTTTTGAGTAATCATCAAGCCCAAGGCGTGAATTCTTTTGATTATAAATTCTTTGAGCCGACTAAATAGCTTTTGGCTTTATTTGAACTTGTTCAGCCATCTTAGTAAAAATCTCGACTCTGACTTTTTCACTACGTTGAATGAGTTCAAAGTCGGGATTTGATGAATTCCAGAAAGATGAATTTAGACCATTCAAGTCTTCCGAAGAGATTTCAGGATGAAATCCGGATATCGCGATCCTAGCTTTGCCTCTTTGCGACAAAACGGCGCCGGGTTCTATACTCTCACTTGGAAGATAAGCAAAATGGGCGAGCGTTCGAACACCTGCGCCTTTATGAATTTCAAGGGCATGGCCTTTATTCCAAAACAAACTATGAATGTCTGAGTTATAAAATATAGGTACCGCTCGACCATTTTCACTTGTATTTTCGTAATTCGGACCTTTCGTGTTTGCAGCCAATAAATTCAGGGTGAACATAGTGGGATCTTTTTTGCCACTGGGATAATGACACCCCATTTCATTAAATTTGACTAAGCCATACGTGAATGTATTTACAGCCAAATTAGAACCTGCGCAAATTCCAAAATAATTCAGGCCCTGATCAACAAGTGTAATGATAGAAACTAAGCTTTTTTCACTATAGAGACCGTAATACGCTGTAGTATTGCCTCCAGGAACACACAAGGTTCCTTGAGCTGTTATTCGACCGAAATAGCTTTCATCAGGGACATTAATAATCGATGCTTTATCTACTTTTGCATCTCGAATCAAACTTCTTTCAAAAAAGGATGCCGCAGCATTATCTAATAAATAAATACTCATAAGGTAGTATTATATAATAGGAGTGGGATTGTTGTAAGGGTTTTTCAATTTTAATTTATTAAAAATATCTTTTAATGTGTTTTCAACCATTATCAAATCCTTTCTTTGGATATAAAATCGATTGTATAAATTAGTACGAAGCTTTCCTTCTATAAAAGGTATTTTTAAAATTTCTTCCTTTAAAAAATTTTGTATAGAGTCAACCTTCGCAAGATGAGCTAACACATAGATTTCAATCAAACAATCGGGATCCTCCATTTTTTTAAAGAAAAAGGTTTGTTTAGCTATAAACTCTCGAGCATCTACATCCTCAATTTTCGATAAAAAATTTGAAAGGGGAGTGGAAAGCTTCATTTTTGAACATAACCAGGGAAAAGATAGAAGGGGACTATGCAGATAGGCATTTAGCAAATGAGAATCTGGATCTTGATGAAAATTACTATAAGGTAGCAACAGTTCTAACCCTTCGACCATACCCTTAGTTATACATTTGTTGAAAATCTTCACTAAGATAGGTTCGATAATTACAAACTGCTGCATTAGATCATAGCGTGATAAATTGTGTTCTTTGGAAAAACGATCAATTTCTTTCATTTTTTCCAAAAAGAGTTTAAGCGATCGAATTAACGCATATCTTGAAAATTTTTTATAAATAGGTCGACTTTCGTCCAAAGCGGAAGCTAAGACCATTCCTTCTTCATGTAATAGCAATGACTGAGTCGATCTTATTAATAACTTGGGGGCTATAACACTACAGTTAGGGCTTTTCTGGATACTATGGTTTTGTTGAGGTAGATGTATCATCCAGCAGTTAAACTTGTGTTTAATTTTATCATATATTTTCCCTTCTTTGTATTTACGTAACCTCATTCTGTCGAAAGATTGCTTTAGCTTTTCTAAAGAAATATTTACTCCATATTGAAGACCATATGGGCTTGTGTTTCGATTTCCGTAAATGAGAACCATTTTAGAAACGGACACAGCTAAACTTACGACATGTGCCTCTTTACCTGTACGAAATGAGGGAAGTAAAGAAACAATATTATACGGAGGGGCAGTTATTAGCTTAGTAATATTAGTCGAATGACGGTAACTCCATTCGCAGACTTCAATCGTTTTTCTCCAAAGGTCCTTTTCTTTATCGTCACATACTTCCAGATAATCTTTCATGGCTTGAATATAATGATCGAAATTATATCTGGTATTCATGCAATCAATCAAAACTTGCTTTTCATTGACCTCAAAACTATGACGTAATCCGAATTGCATCGTTAAGGCTGCAGCTTGTTTAACAACTTCAAATAAAAAAGGATCAAAATGGGGGGATAAAATGGAGTAAGACAAATTCTTTGAAAGAAGAAAGGGAGATTTCTCTAATTTTGGATGTATAAGAATTCTATTTATTATTGTAGAAGTTCTAGGCAACCATCTGTAGGCATGATGAAGTAAACTAACGCCTGCTGCGTTAATTTCGTTTACGTCCTCTCCCGCACCCAGCAGTTGATTAACTAAAGCTTCGTGACCCGCTGCTACCGAATAGAAAAGGATGGACTCGCCATTACTATCTTTTTGCTTGAGGCTTGTGCCCATTTCTATCAGTCTTGAAATTATAAATTCATGCTTACCACGAATGGCATAGTGAAGGGGAGTGCGGCTCTTCTTTCCTTTGGCTTCAATGTTTGAACCAAATTCTACTAGAATATCAAACATTACATTATTGCCCACAATTGCGGCATTATGAAGAAGGGAATTTCCTTTTAAATCGGTCGAGTCTAAGTCTTCCCGTACATTTAAGAGTTTGATTGCAATGCTATTTCTGTGATGTATGACAGCATCATGAATAACGGCTTGTCTCGCTTCTCTAGGCAATGCTTTTGTTGCTTCTTCAAGAGAGGTATAGCGAATAACATGACTCAAGTAATCCGAATAACGTCGTACTGCCATTTTTTTCCACTTTGGATGAGTATTATTTGCCTGAGCTAAAAAAATTTTGATTACTAAATCAAATTTTTTATTTAGAACAATCCAAACCGTAAATGGATTTAGAAAACGTCGAGTAATTTTTCTTTTGTTTGCCATAAAAATATCCACAGCATAACCATCGTGAGGAGATTTTATAGGAGAAAGGGGTGGGAAATTAAATTCTTTTGCTAATTCAACTAATTTTTCGTTTGTCCCGCCCAGGAGTATGTATAGATGCGCAAAAGATTCGGATCTCTTCTTTAATCCGTAATAAGCAATTTGAGTGAGTTGAGTGTCTGTTGCAATACTCATGACATTTGGTATAAATATTATGGTTTAAACAAAAGGAGACAAATATGAATAGAACATTAGGATTAGTCTTATTAGCCGTTGGTCTCGTCATTCTTGGATTTGGAATTAATGCCTCCATGTCCCTGACAGATCAAGTCGTCGAAGGAGTCTCCGGACGTTATTCTAACACAACCATGTGGTATATTCTAGGAGGATTAGCTATGGTTGTTGCAGGTGGAAGCATGGCTTTACTATGCAACAAGTGTGATAAGAAATAACATTTTTGTTTAAACAAGAGAGTGTTACCTCTCTTGTTTTCTAATAGGGGAGAATCAAACATTCGCTAAGCTCGGCTCACATGGTGATTTCTTCCCACATTCCATAAAGTGATATGTGGCCCCGCATTCGTTTCCACTACAACCTTCACTTCATATCCGTCCCAATAATTAGGCCCTACATAATATAATTGAGGGTTAGTATCTCTGAATCCAGGGAATATCCTATGAAACTCTTGGAGAATTGCGCTCTGATAAGGAGTGATATCTACTCGTGTTGGAGATCTTGTGTATTGACCATTAACTTCAGCTGACACTTGTGCATCCTATATTACAGGGTGAATTTATATTGAATGTTGAACAAAGTTGTCAAATAACAAGTTTCCGTGCCTGATTCCCGTTTAACTATTGATCCCACAATTTTCCCTTTTTTCTATATGTGTTTTTTTTGACACGGAGAACAACAAAGAGAGCAAACACAGAGGACACAGAGAGACTCCCTATGCATTATAAAAATGAAATAGGATAACTCTCAATGTGTTGTTCTCTGTGTTTGCTCTCTTTGTTGTTCTCCGTGTCAAAATTTCACACTAAACGAATAATAAGATAAGAATAGCGAGGGTACTTCCAAAGTTTGACGGGAATCGGGCACGGGCACGCACGCGGGCACGGGCACGTTGTATTTGTAATGTTATGTGTTTGCCGTTAATACCCGGTTCGTTCCCTAGGGAGACTGAGGAAAACACATAACATTTATTATCAGACGTTAGGTCCGTAGGAGCTGGGGGTTGTCGAATACGACGATTCGGACTAATTTAACCCATTGCGCATAGATTGATAATGCGGGAACATTTCTATTATTCCGTTGCTGATCGAACATTAGAAGACCTGGGTAGAGTGCGGGATATTTCTTTTGGAGGATTACTAAATGAATAGCTTTATCAATGGATGGACGATATAAATAATTATTAGCGTCTTCGTCTTTTATTATTTCATCAATCCCCGTTTCTTCGATTTCATCTATTCGGGAAGGATTTATGGGTTTTTCTTTTAAAGCTTCCCACATAGCATTAAGTCTTTCATCAAGCTTGTTTAATTTTTCGGCTGGAAAGCGGACTTGAGAGAAATAATTGTAAATTCTATCCAGTTTATTATATCTATCCCTAAAGATATCAGCTGCAAAGCTAACTTTACGTGTAGTTTTTGATTTCTTTGTAGGCTCTTTTTCTAGAGGTTCTTTTATATGTATCGA
>JAGVJG010000074.1 GCA_020051235.1 Parachlamydiales bacterium
AGTCTTAACGAAAGAAGGAAAATACTCTGAAGCGGTATCTCTTATTAAACTGCATCAGGATCAGTTTTCAGATAAACCCGGGAAAGATGAGTGGCTTCTACTTTATATTGAAGCGATCCAAAACTACCCTCAACAACAAGCTCAGCTGGCAAACCTTTATAAAACCTATCCGGGCATATTTAATCGCGTCTCTGAAGAAGCTGCATTACAAACCGCTTCAAGCCTTCTTTACAAACGTGATTTTGAAAACTACGAACAATTAAAAAAAACGTGGTCAACAAAAACCCAAACACCTGCTCTGTGGGAAATTGTTGAAACGGACAAACTGATTGCACTAGGCCTTAAAACCGAAGCCTACCTTCAACTGAATTCGTTGAAATTTACAGGTAAGCCTGAAGTTTTAAGACGAATCAGATTAGCCTTTTTACTTGAAAAAAGAGATCCGGAAAAAGCGTGGGAAAATCTTTTAGCTGCAGCCGTTGAAGACCCTAAAAATCCCGATATTCGCTCTCTTAAAGCTGCTCTTCTTGAAAAAATTGGAAGGACGAATCTTGCACTCGTGGAATATAAAGCCGCGGTAGAGCTTAATCCTGACAACCCTTTGTTATGGGATCAATTGGCTCGCTACTATATTCGGCAAGCTAACTGGACCGAAGCGCTTTTAAGTTGGCAGAAAGCCCTAAAACTACCTTACAGTGAATCGATCTGGATTCACTTATGGTTTTGGTCAAAAGTTGTCAGACCTCTTGATTATAGTGTCGATCTTAAAAACATTGCCAATTCTCCTTTAAAGTCATTTATAAATTATCTTCATCAACTTCCGAGCGATAAATTTTGGGATGCGGAAAAATTTAAGACGCTTGAAAAGAACGCCGAAATTCTGCAAACGTACCAAGAAACTTTTTGGTTAAGGTTGCTGCAGTCCTTACAAGACAATGATTATAAGCAAAGCTTTGATCTGATCGCTTTTAACCCCTTTAGGAAAACCAGCTTTAGACCTGACCTTGAAAGAGCTATTGCTTTAATGGTTCAATATAAACTCGATGGAAGTTTCCTTTTAACCGATGCTTTGAAGAACGATCTTTCTAGCAATGTTGAACCCTCGCTTTTGATCCCGGTACAAAACCATCAACTAATGCGCTTATTAGATATCGATTCACCCCCTACGCTATTAACACCCTCTGTTCAAAAGCTCTTTGACTCTGCTTCAGCATTTTCTGTTCTACTTGCTTCAGGTGGATGGTTTAATGCGTCCTTAAATCTTCATTTTCCTGAAAAAGTTTCGGAAGATTGGCCGACGTTTGTCTCATTCACCCTTACACAAGCTATTCGTGTAGTAAAAGGAAATGATAAAGCCATTGAATTTGCGCTTAAGCAGCCCAAAACTGATGATCTTGATTACTTGATTGGCGAACTCTACTCTTCCGTTGGAAAAGAAGGTGAAGCAGAAAAATATTTTGATCCTCTTATCAAAAAAACAACCCCGGCTGGCATTAAAGCCGCCTGGAGCTTGGTTTTAATTAAAATTAATGAAAAAGACTATGAAGGGGCCGAATTAATTATTAGAAGCAACGCAGCTTTAAAAGATAGCGTGCTCGGCAAAGAATTGAACGCGCGTATTGCCGTTTTAAATGATAAGCCCGATGTTGCTTTTGAAAGATATAGTGAAATTCGCGATCGCTCTTATGAAGCAAAAGCCTTCATTGCTGAATATTACATCAATCACAATCAATGGAACGATGCCAGAAAAATTGTAAACGATTTAAAAGTGCAGTTTCCTGAAAATCCCAATGTCGAAGCATTGTATCAAAAAGTTCTGAACCATTTTAACCAATGAAAAACTGTTTATGACCAAACCTCTAACGATTATAGGGCTCTCTTCTCTATTCGCAGCAACCATCTTAGGTTTTATCTATTATGGAGAGATAAAAGAAACTCTCACTCATAACCAAGAAATTGAAAAAAATGAGATAACCGATTATCGACAAGCCACTTTGCTTTTAAAGCAAGGAAGGCTGGAAGAAGCGCTTAAATTGATTCAAAAATATGAAATTGAAATTTTAAGTGGCTCATCGAATGGAGATAAATGGCTAGATTTACTGCTTGCAGTATCTGAAAATCTTGTTGATACAGAACAGTTGTTAGTAATATTTAACTTCTCCCCAAATAGTTTTAAAGGACATGAAAAAGGCTCTCTTTTAGTGGCAAGTGCATTGCTTGCAAAAGGCAATACGGATGGATACGATCAAGTACGATCTTTATTTAAAAACCATGAAAAGGCTCAGAGTCTTTGGTTTAATCTAGATGCAGATCGTTTAGTGATTGGAGGAAAGCCAGAAGAGGCTACCAAGTTTTTATCTTCCCGTTATTTTGAAGGAAAAGAAGATGCTCCACGTCTTTTAAGGCTTGCGCTCGTAAATATCAATGACCATCCTAAAACAGCATGGACCTTTTTAGAAGAAGCCCTTAATAAAGATCCGGAAAATAGTGACATTAGGCTTTTTCGCGCGAGACTCTTAGAATCTACCGGCAAAAAAGGTGAGGCTTATTCTGAATATATTAATGCCATTAAATCTGATCCCTTAAATAGAGAGCTCGCTGATAACGCACTCAACTTTTTGATTGGAGAAAGAGCATTTGATAAGGTCGTTGATATCGTTAAGAAAAATTTGTCAACACCCGCAAACTCCTCGATTTGGGTAAAAGCCCTTTTCATTGATAAAGCAATTAAACCCATTTCCTATCCTTTTAAGGCCAAGAACAGTCCAAACGATGATCTGGTTAAATATCTTGTGAACTTAAATCCGGATGAGTTTTGGAATGCAAAAACGGCAGGGGATGATCTTTCTCAAATGGATCAAACGGCCTTTTGGTTAAGATCTATTCAAAACATTCAAGAAGGGCGGGAGAAAGACGCGTACACGCTTTTGACTTTCAATCCTTATGAAGAATCATTATGGGATCCTGTTTTTGCGACAGCACTAAAACGTATTTTAACTTATCGAGCAAGCCATACACTCCAATTACCTGAAGAAAGCCCTTCCAGTTTAAAGAGCCCTACATTTTTTAGAAAACTCGAACAATATGCGGCTGAGGAAAATTCGGGAGGCTCTGTCATAGAAGCAGAAGATAAAAATCTTTTATTAGGCAAATGGGCTTTTGTGGCAGCCATGCTGGCCAACAATTGGAACGAAGCGGCCATTCGTCTTGTCCCTGAAGAAAAAGTGCCTAATGACCTACCAAAATGGGTGGGATACAATCTAGCCTTTGCTTTAAAACAAAATAGAGGCCTTAACGAAGCGATCGCCTTTCTTGAAAAACAGAACCTTGATCCAAAAACCGAGCTTCTTTTAGCGGACCTATACATTCAAAATAAAACAAGCGATAAAGCAATTCCCCATCTTGAAAATTTACTCGCCTACAAAAATAATATCGGTGATCAAGCGACTGAAAAGCTCGCTCGAATTTACTACGACCAAGGTAAATATCAAGAAACTGAATCGATTTTGACAAGATCTTCCCCAACAGCCGTTTCTGTTACAAGAAATGAACTTTTAGGGAAAACCTATTTGAAATTAGGAAATTCTGAAAAAGCAATCGTTGCTTATTCACCCATTGAAAATGATTCTATTGAAGCAAAATCCTATCTTGCCAAAGTGGCCTACACTCAAAAAAATTGGAATCGTGCGCTTGAGTTAACTGAAACCCTACTTAAGATAAATCCTAATTCCTCCCTATTTCAAGAAAACAAGCAAAAGATCTTAAATGAAATAAAAAAAGCCAAATGAACCTATATGTTGTCATCAGTATTGCGCTTGGCTTATTCATTTGGTTAAGCGACCTTTCCTGGTGGCAATATGCAGAAGATACACTGCCCATATTAGCCGCATTCCCTTTATTTTATTACTTTGGCGAACCCTGGAAATTTGAAGATAAGCCTTTAAAAACTGCCTGGGTTTATGCGGCTCTATTATTTTTTCTTGTTGGAGTGATATTTAATCTTAAGTTGTTGCTCGCTTTTTCGTGGGTATTTTTCTTCAAAGCCATTCCTATCACACAACCTTCTGTACACGATTTAAATAAATTGTTGGCCATCCCCCTTTTTGGTTTTCCATGGGTTTCTTTCGATGCAAATGGGATTGGATGGTTTTTTAGATTATCTGGGGCTAATGTGGTCGCTTCGCTTTTTAGTGGTTTTGGATTCGATGTTGTGCAAGAAGGGACCCATCTTATCGTTAATCAAGTTCCTATCTCAGTAGAAGCCGCTTGCTCAGGATTAAATACCCTTCAATCGATGATGATCGCAGGTCTTGCCCTTGCCTATCTTTATTTAAAAGACAGCACACTTTACTGGCTTAATGTTCCTTTATTATTAATTTTGGCATGGATCGCCAATACTTTACGCATTTTATTGATCTCTCTCACAGCTATTTATATTAGTCCTCAATTCGCATTAGGAGCCTTTCATTTGTGGGGAGGAGCTATCGTAATCCTCATCATGTTCCTGATTGCTTATTTGGTGATTAGATGGGAGGAAAAATGGGTATAAGATCAATTCCACTTATTTTATGGCTTATTTTGGGTTTTGTTTTATTGATTTCGTGGCCATCGAATATTGATTTGGTTTTGATTATTCTTTGGTTACTTCCAGTCTTATTCTTTTGGCTTGTTACTTCCATTCCTTACAATCCTCCGTTTTGGCTCATGGGAGTGGCTCTTGTTTTAAGTATTATTGGAATCATTACCGAACTTAAAATTCTTAAAGACTTCGCTTTAGCCACCGCTATTGCCTCATTTTTGCCTTTTAATTTTATCAACTTGATATGGTTACTAGGCTCATTTTTTTGGATTCCTTCTTCCGGGTGGATTTTATCTCAAATCAATCTGAATTCGCACATCGTACAAATAGTAGGAATTGTATTTGTCACACTGCTCGTTTTATGGGATGAATGGAGGCAAACATGACTAAACCCTTATGGATTCTGCTTATTATTGCCGCCCTTCTAGGCTGTATTTGGTCATTTTACCCCCTCTCAAATGGAGAGGCTCAAATGCAGACGCTCCCTTTAACAGGTCCCCATTTTTATGGAAAAGATCTTCCTTTAAGTGAATTTGAGAAAACCCAACTGCCAAATGTCGGGATTTTAAAAAGACTCTATCGCGTCGACACGCAGAATTACCTAGTGACTGTTCTTGATGGAACTCACAATCGCCACGCCGTTCACGATCCTCGGTATTGTTTTAGAGGAGAAGGTTGGGCCATCGTAAATGAAAAACCTTTTACTCTTCCAAACGGAGAAGGCAATTTATTTACTTTAAAAAGAGGAATTATTGAAAGAGAGGCGCTTGCTTGGTTTACACAAGGCAATTTTCAGTTTGCTTCCCCTTTACAATTTTGGCTAATAACCTCATTAAGACGATTAACCCTTGGTTTTTCAGGGCCTGAACCTTTATTAGTATTGGTTCAACCCATGGACGAAGAAACGCCTGATTGGCAGATTTTAATGGATAAATTTAAACCTTTATTTAGTTTTTAATGTTTACGATTAACTTAATAGTCATAGTCATTTTTTTGGGGACTTTAGGTTATGCGTTAATGTTTAGCCCTAAAAAGGCTTTTTATACCCTTTATCTACCATTACTGTTTTTTCTACCTTCAAACTTTCGAGCCGATCTTCCAGGCTTGCCCGATACTACCCCTGCTGAAACCGTTTTACTTGCCGCGGGACTGATTTACTTTTTTACCGGATTTCACAGCTACCGTTTTTCCGTTATCGACATTTTATTATTAATCTATTCACTTTTCTGCATTTTATCGGACGCCAACTCCATTAGCCCTATTGCAAATATTAATACGGAAGGAACAGAACAGGTCCTTACCGTTCTTTTGCCCTACATCTTTGCCAAGACCTATGTGGGATTGCACCGAGAAGAAGTTAAGTTTTCTAAACGGTTTGTATTTATCATCTTTTTGATTTGCCTCACTCTACCCTACGAAATACGAATGATGGCAAGTCCCATTAAACAGTTCCTTAGACAGATATATACATTTCCTCCTGATATTGAACTTGTAATCCGCTACGGTTTTAAACGATTTGACGGGCCCTTCTTTCACGCTATTTTAGCGGGCATTATTTTGGCGGTCGCTTTCTTGATAAATACCTGGCTTACCAGAAACAATTTATGGAAAAAAATCCATTCCCCTTTCATGAAGTATTATCCTTATTTTATTGGGGGACTTATCTTTCTGGCCCTGATTTTTACTTTTGCAAGAGCGCCGCTTTACTCATTAATCTTGGCATTTTCCCTTGCACTGGTGGGTTATACCCC
>JAGVJG010000026.1 GCA_020051235.1 Parachlamydiales bacterium
CAATCAGGATATTTAGAAACATTTTCTTTTTGCTTGGCAGCCATTTGCTCGGTTAGTTCAGCTTGATAAGTGTATAAAGCGGATTGTAGCGCAAAATCGTAAGGCTTAAACTGGAGCGCTTTCTTTAGAGCCAACTCCGTATTTTCATCATCGCTCATTCGATCGTAGTATTTTGCTAGGGCTAGCCAGGATTCTAACGTTTCATTTCCTTGGACTTTTGGCAAAAGATCATTGGCCTTATTGTAGTCGCCAAAATAAGTGAACAATTCAAATTGATCTATTGGATTTTCAATTAAAGAAATTAAACGTTTTGCATCCGATTCATTTTGGTAATAGGGGAGGGTTTTAACAAGGAGTTTTTGTGATTTTGAAGGTAAGGATTTAAAATTATCTATTAGGCTCTTGATTATCTCGTCACTTTCGAGTTCTTTATCTAAATAGGTAGATAAAAAAAGATTTAGTACTTGATTTTCAGGTGTTTCAGCAGAAGAAATTAAAGCAGCCTTTTTTTCAGCTAAATCGTAGCGCTCAACTTCAATGAAAGTTTGGATTTGGGCCTGATATGTTTCCGGGTCATCAACAAGTTTATCCAATTTATTAAAATGGATAAACGCATCAAGAGGCTCTCCAACTTCTAAAAAGGTCAAAGCCGCCCATTTTTCAAAAGCGATATTTTGTTCTTTTGTAGCAGACTCATTTTTTAATGATTGTGCTTTCAAAATGGCATCGAGCGCTTTATCAAATTGTTTGGCTTTATAATGCAGTTCAGCTTTTTCAATTTCGATTTTAAAACTGGAATCGGCTTTTTCTAAAAGAGCCAGTGCCTTTTCATGATTGTTGTCATTTTTATAAGCTAAGCTAGAATGGTAGGGGTGCTCATTTTCAAGTTCCGCATATAAAGACAAATAAGGAAAGGCATAAGAGTAGGGAGTAGGGGTGTTTGCAGCTTTGTCTGCAGCTTCTTTATTTTTTGAAAGAGCTAAGGCATTTTCAATAGCAATTGTTTTAATCGCCTGACTGGTTTGAAGATTTGGATCGATTAAAGAAAGAAGGTTTTGTGATTCTTCAAATCGTTTTTGGCGCGAAAAAATCACCGCCTTTATAGCTATGTCATCTGAATTGGGATCGTTAATACGGTTTAGGGCATCGAGCGCCTTTTCATATTGCTTTTCTTCGTAATAATTTTGTGCGAGAATCGGAAAGCATCATTTTCAGATAAGTTCGGAAGCGATTTAAGAATTTCTAATCCCGAGGGATCTTTTTCAAATAGCTGTGAAAGCGCTAAAATTTCTAAAATCTCCGGGTCATTACGATCAAGCTCTTTTAGCTCTAGCAGCGCCGCTTTATAATGTTTTGCATCAAACAAAACTTGCGCATACGCTTTTCTAATTTCATTTTGATTTGCATCAATGCGGGATAAAAGTTCGAGTTTTAATAGTGTGTTTTCATGATCATTTTCATAAAAGTGATCGGTTGATTCATCAAAGAGGCTTTTCGTTGAAACATCAACAGGAACTTCAATCCCTCTTTGTGAGGCATAAGCAAGATATTGATTCAAAGCTTGTAAATTGTCTTTTGTAGCAAGCTTGGGAACGAGTTCTTCGGTAAAAGAAGGATTTAGCTCTATAAGCGCGAGCGCTTTTTGCGGATCGTGTTTAAAAACCTCACTTAAATTAGCTAGAAAGGCTTTTTTGGATATTTTCTCATCTTCAGAAATATAGGGGCTATCTAGTAATGCGGAAAGATGAGGAAAGGGAGGGGATTCCAATGGTAAAAAAAGAACAATTAAATGATCGAGCGTTTCTTTGATTTTCGAGCTCTGAACCAAGTTAAGGATCGGTTCATTGTTTAAAAACTTATCAACGTCATAAAGAGAAAGGAGATTGTCAATCGAGTCCTTTTCTTTAGGGTCTTCAGGAAGAAGAAGATAGGCTTTGTGCAGTGCAATAAGTGCCTTATCATCCCCTTTTCGAAGGGCATTTAATAAATTTAAGGTGATTTTTTTTCTGTATGGGGCTCGATCCGCTGCCGGAAGTGCTGAAAAGTTATCAAGAAAAGCCTCATATTTTTTAGCTTTAAGATATTCAGCTGCAAGGGGCGGGGCATTTATTTTTGGCTGAGGTTTAGCTTCGGGTTTTGGTTCCGGAATAGGCGTTTTTTGCCCTAGGTAGAGCACTGCGATGGCTACTAAAACGAGGGCACTTATAATAAGACGCATTGTTCTTTAATAAACTTTTTTGGTATTCATAGCAATTTAGAGGTTTACATGCAAAAGACCCGATTACTTTTGATTGAAGATGAGGAAGACATTGCGGCATTGATCAAACTACAAGCTGAAATGTCTGGATATAAGCTCCACGTAGAAGTTGATGGTTTAAATGGCTTTCTCGCAGTTGAAAGAGAAAAGCCCGATCTCGTCATTCTTGATATTATGCTGCCGGGTCAGAGCGGTCTGGATGTTTGCCGAAAAATGAAGCATAATCCTGATCTTAAGGATATTCCGGTTATTTTGATCTCCGCGAAAAGTGAAGAACTCGATGTAATTTTAGGCCTCGAGCTTGGAGCCGATGACTATGTAACCAAGCCATTTTCTCCCAAAGTGCTTTTTTCAAGAGTAAAAGCGGTGATGCGAAGAAAGGCGGAGCCTTTCAAAGAGCCAAAGATTCTCAATTTTGGTCCCTTTACCATGGACGTTGATCGCTACGTTCTTAAGAAAAAAGATAAAATCATCCAACTTACGCTCTCCGAATTCGGGATTCTTAAGCGCCTCGTCGTGAGCCGCGGTAAAGTTTTAACAAGAAACCAGCTTTTAGATGATCTTCAAAATGATGATGCCTTTGTCGTCGATAGAAACATCGATGTACACATTGCAGCGATTAGAAAAAAACTAGGACCTAACTTCGATTCGATTGATACGGTGCGGGGTGTAGGCTATCGTTTTAAAGACGTCGACGAGTAAAATACTTCTCCGGGCTTCTTACCCTTTTTAATATCTTTAACGTATGCCACGATAACATCTCCCCGAGTTTTGCTATGCTTTTGGGCTAATTCTTTTGCCTGATCAATTGTAGCTCTATCTATTTCTTTTCCCTTTTCTGCCTTAATTAAAACATGGGCTCCCGATTTTCCTTGAACATGGAGCCAAATATCTGAGCCTCGGGATAACTTAAAAGAAAGGATATCATTATCTTTTGCAGATTTACCTACCCAAATTTTAAAACCTGTTTTCGAAATATATTCAACGTAGGGCTTTCTTTCTTTTTTCTCTTTGGATTGGATAGGATTTTCCCATTTCTCTTCAAGAATGGGTATTAAGCTTTTTAAACGACGCACTTCTTTTAATTGTTTTTCTAAATAAGCTTCCGCGCTCATCGTTCGAGGTAAATTTAGGCGTTTCTCTTCCCCAATCAAAAGGAGGCTATGGCTTTTCTTGTCATAACTATAAAGAGACGCCTGAATGAGCTTCGCTTTCTCCATCAGCTCAGACCATTTTTTAGCCTTAGCAAGCTCTTTCTCTATTTTTTCACGCGCCTTTTGAATGAGTTCTCTTTGCTTTTCTTCTTCTTGGGCTTTAAAGAGCGAATCAAAATAGCTTTCAGCTTCTTGTGAATTTTGAAAACGAGGCTTTTCCTCGGATTGCTCTTTAAGAAGCGGAGGTTTTATAGGATTTAAGGAAATATCTCCCAGAATAAGATTAGGATTACGGGGGATGAGCTGTATAATAAGCGCACCCTTGTCAAAACGCACTTCAACTATTCGATCATTTTTTAACTCCATACTCGTAACCGTTTGCCCTTGAAGTTCTTTCTGTAAAGCATGTGAGAACTTATCGGTTTTAAATGGATATTTGCCTTGAATTTCATAGATGCGTAAATAAGGCTCCTGAAGTGAAACGAGGACATTTTTTTTATTGAACTCTAAAATATAAGTTCTAAGTGAGGTGTTAAAAACTCTTAAGAGCTTAAGCCCATTTATCTTCAGCTCCTCAACAACTAACTTTAACTCATTGAAATTCATAAAAAAACGCTATTCGAAAAAAACATAATAGACCATCATTTTTTCATACTGTAGAATCCACACATATTGTAGGAGGATAATTTATGGACGCCGCCCCCGCTGTAGCTTCATTAGCTGGGAATGCAGCTTTAATTGCTGTACGACATGCTTTGAGTGGAGGAGCTGATACTCGTCCGACTTATCATCCGTTAACTTCTTTATTCTGGGTCGCTTTATATTCTCAATTTTCTGAAGGAACAAGATTAGGATTTTCTCAAAATACCATTTGTTTAGAAGAGCCTGGCGTATCGCAAAAAGTATGGAGAACCGTTTTCTCCTCTGAAGATAGAGAGCAGTTATTTAGATTAAATAGACCTGTTCAAGTGGCTAGTTACTTATACGATCCGAAAAAGAATGAATATTTAAAAACTCTTTTTAATACTTCCAAGAAAGGTTTTGAGCAATTAGATAAATTCTACGCCACAAAAGATTGGGATCCAGCTAAAAGAGAAGCTTCTTTGCTTACTTGCATGGGTTTTATTGATAATGCATTAAATACGGATGCCCCGCAGATTTTAAGTGAGACGCAAAAAAAGGTTATTTCTGTTTATTCTGATGATGACATTATTACGGGTGTAAATCTTCTCAAAAAAAACACCCCTCGTTCACGAGCCGCGTTAATCAAATTTCTAGAAGATCAAGAACAAGAATATATTAAAATGGGCGGTAATATGTTAGCCGGTAAATAGGCTAACTTTGTCGAGTTTTTCCCAAGGATATTCGGAGTGGCCGAAATGGCCGCCGAATGCGGTGGGGCTGTAGATGGGGCGTTCTAGGTCCAGGTAGTTAATAATTCCGCGCGGACTTAAGTCAAAGTTTGAGCGAATGGTTTTAATGAGTTTTTGATCGTTCGCGGTTCCAAATGTATTCACACGAAGACTTACGGGCTCTTTTAATCCGATCGCGTAGGCGATTTCAATTTCACAGGCGTAGGCTTGCTTGCTCGCGACGATTTGTTTTGCGAGATAGCGCGCCATGTAGGCGGCGGATCGATCGATTTTAGTGGGATCTTTTCCAGAAAAAGCGCCGCCCCCAATTCTTCCGTAGGCGCCGTAAGTATCGACAACAATTTTTCTTCCTGTGAGGCCTGTGTCACCTTGCGGGCCGCCAATAATGAACCGACCCGAAGGGTTAATAAGGAATTTTGTTTTTTCATCTTTTAACGGAAGAAAGGAGGAGAGATAAGGAGTGAATAGGGACTGAAGTTCTTCATTACTGATAGTATCGTCATGTTGGACAGATAAAACGACCGTGTCAATTCGAACGGGCTTACCGTCAAAATAATCAACTGTGACTTGCGTTTTGCCGTCCGGTCTAATTGCAGGATGCGCTTTTCTAAAAGCAATTAATCCACGGACAATGTTGCTCGCTGTATAAATTGGAAGTGGCATGTAGGCTTCATTTTCGTGAATGGCAAAGCCAAACACGATTCCTTGATCGCCTGCGCCTTGATCAACCGCTTGTGCGATATCCGGAGATTGTTGATGAATTTTAACGAGTACTTCCGCGTTATCGGGATCAAATCCAATTTCATTCGAGGTGTAACCAATGTTTTTTACGGTATCGCGAGCGATTTTTGCATAATCGACATTAGCTTTTGCCGTAACTTCACCTGCAAGAACAATTAAGTCGGTTGTGATGAGCGTTTCTACTGCCACACGAGCAGTCTTATCTTGAGCTAAACAGGCATCTAAAATACGATCGGAGATCTGATCGGCTACTTTATCGGGGTGGCCGATGGCCACGGATTCTGAGGTAAATGGATAAGACATTCTTTATAGCTATCCTTTTAGCAGGCGCATTATTTTGTCGGGAAGTTACTTTCAACGACAATATTATAGAAGGGGAGACGATCACGATCAAAGGTTATCTTGCGAAGCGCGAAGACGGTTGGGCTCTTCTGCCCGTACCTGGTGTAAAAACGTGCTGCCCTCTTCCTTCAAAATCATTCAAACTGGAAGGAAACTATTCTGAAAATCCTTTCAAAGTCTTTAAGATAGAAGGGGTTTATAGTCAGGGCGTAATTAAACCAACGAAAGTTGAGTAGTCAATTCGACGGTTGGAATGGTTTCTCCAAAAAAGGAGGGGCCGATCGCTTGAAACTTAGCAGGATCATCCGAAACAAAAAATTGCAGCGAGCCTTTTTGATCGGTAGGAGTCGTAAGTTTTTTTACCCTTTCTGCACAAGTAGATGCCGAGTCGACAATTTGAACACCCGGAAGTTCTTTTTGAATGAGGGGCTTTAGCACGGGATAGTGAGTGCAACCCAGTAGCAATGTATCAATTTGCGCTTTTTTAAGAGGTTCTAAATACTCTTTAACGATTAGCTCGGTTGCCGGATGGTTTAAGAATCGCTCCTCCGTTAACGGAACAAATAGAGGGCATGCATAGGAATAGACCTGTGCATCGGGCAGTCTTTTATGGATCGCTTTTTGATAAGCGCCTGATTGAATAGTTGCTTTGGTTCCTAATACGCCGATATGTCCATTCTTCGTTACGGATGTTGCTCTTTCAGCGCCCGGCTCAATCACATCAATGATGGGAATATTGAAGACACCTTTTAATTTATCTACTGCGTAGGAAGAGGCCGTATTACACGCGATCACTAACATTTTAATGTCTTGCTCCATCAAGAAGATGGCGCTTTCTAAAGAATAACGAATGATGGTCTCAGGGCTCTTTCCCCCATAAGGAACGCGCGCCGTATCTCCAAAATAGATTAGGTTTTCGGAAGGGCATGCTTCGCGAATGGCGCGCATGACCGTCAATCCTCCGAGACCCGAATCAAAAATTCCGATACGATCGCGTGTTTTCATTCGGTTAACTTTAGCGTTTGACCGATACGAATTTGATCTGAAGACAAGTTATTAAGACGACGTAGCGTTTTAATATCGACGTTTGTCTTTCTTGCGATTTTTTCTAAGGAATCGCCCGAAATTACTTTATAGGTTTTGGTGCCTGTAGAGCCGGTGGGTGATTGTCCCGCTTCCACTCGATAAGCATCAAGAACTTGCCCTAACGCTTGTTCAAGGTGTTCGACATTTCGATTAATTGCTTCGATCGTTTTTTCCAGATGCGAAATTCGATCTTTAAATTGTTTTAAAGTGTCTTGCGACTCATTAAAGGTGGTTCGGATCTGTTTTACATCGGCATTGAGGCCTTTGCTATTGGTTTCAAGAGAGCCAATCTTCATTTCAAGCGAACCAATATTGTTCTTATTGATCTCTTTTTGCGCTTGATGCGTTTCCTTTAATTCTTGACGAATAGCATCGAGTGAAGAATCCACCGAGTGGTTGCGTTCTTCAAAGGCTTTCAACTCTAGGTTGTGATTGCGCACTTCTCGCTTCATATCTTCAAGCGAGTCGCGAATTTCACGTATTTGTATTTGGGTATCTTCTTCGTAACGACGAAGACCTTCAAGGGACCCCACCCCCATTAGGAGGGTGGAGAGGAGGAGCCACAACATGGATTACTTCTGATAAACTTTAAATTCTGCTCTACGGTTTTTGGACCATGCTTCTTCATGAGACTCCATGACGAGCGGTCTTTCTTTACCATAAGAAATGGTAAATACGTTATCGGGATTGACCCCGTTTGCTAAAAGATCATTTCTAACAGCATTAGAACGTCTTGCACCAAGTGCGAGGTTAAATGCTTCAGCTCCTCTTTCGTCGCAATGCCCTTCCACAAAAATGTACGTATTTGGATGACTATTCATATAGTTAGAAACTTTACGAATGGTTTCTGAGTTATCGTCACCACGGATCAAATAGCTGTTGTATTCGAAGCTAATGTTTCTAAAGGTACCCGCAAGTTCAGGCATAGTAGCAGGATCTCTAAATGATTCGATTCCGGGAATTGAAGATCCGGGATCGCCAGGAATTTGGCTCGGCTGTCTTGCTACGAAATCGGCCATTGCAACTTCGTCACTCATCGGTTGATCGGAAATGGGAACAAAATCTTGTCCAACGGGCATTGGAACGAGGTTTCCGTTCTCATCGTAACAGTAAAAATCGGAAGCATTTTGGACGGATCTTGAATCGCCACATTTTCCGCCAAATGATTTGACGCCTCGAGAAATATGTCTCGATCCTGTTTTAGCGTCTTCCCAACAGTCACCGCCTGTGCGTTGACAACCTGTAGTCAAACCGAGTAGAGCGAGGCAGCCAACGAGGATGCCATTTTTTACAAGATGCATAGGTTCCTCTAGAAACTTTTTAAATTAGATTGAGATCGTAACACGCTTCACTAAATCGTGAAAAGCCCTGTTTTAAATTATTAAAACTAAATACTTAAGGTCGAGGCTCCCAAACAGGAAATCGTTTTTCCCCTGGACCCGATGTAATTTTTTTTGCTTCGGGCTGATTTAAATTAACGATATATAAATCAGCGCGATTAGTATCTGTTGTATTAAATATTAAATGTAGGCTGTCAGGTGCCCATGAGGGGTTTTCTTTATTTCCTTGACCCTTCGTCAATTGCCACTCTTTTCTTTTTTCAAGATCGTAAATCCAAATCTGTCTTGTTCCATTTGTGAGGGCAGTATACGCAATTTTCGTTCCATCAGGAGACCAGTTTGGAGCCGTATTTTCTTTATTATATTTGGTTAAGAGATCGGCCTTAATGTCTTTTAAAGAAACACCCGGTTTAGGGATGGGCATTTTATAAATTCTTGGCGATCCATCTTTGTTGGATACAAAAGCGACTTCTTTTCCATCGGGTGAAAAAGTAGGTGTTCCTTGTGTCGCTCTGTGCGTCGCAAAAATTTGGCTTGGTTTTCCATTCGGTGTGCCATCGGGATTTACCGGTTGCATAAAGAGATCAGGATTTCCGGTAATGTCACAGACAAAGCAAACTTTATCGCGATCACGATTGATAGCGGGCATGAGTTGATTTCCCTTTAATAAGGAAAATCGGATCGGATTAAAATCGGTTAATGAAGAATAAAAAATCTTTGGCTGGCCGTTTTTGTACGAAACATACATAAAACTTCCTACTCTAAAACCAGGTTTAGGGGGGATGTAAGAAGGGGTAACAACATAGCCTGCATTTTTAGTAACCGCTCGAATATTTTGGCCATCATAGTCACTTTCGTAGACATCGGATATCGTTTGATTTGCTGAGTTTCTGGATTTTATAGTGAATAAAACTTTTGTAGTAGCAATGCCGTCCGATCCAAACAGTTCTTTAAAAATACGGTCAGAAAGTTGATGGATCTGTCTTCGATCGTTTGCCAAATTTCCAGATAGCTCAATTCCATCTATCGCTTTAAACGAACCCCCATTTAACACAAGCAGGCGTATATTTAATTTCTTTCCGTTGATTTTACTTTTTAAAATATAAAATGCGTTCCAATTGCGAAACTCATTGATATCGCCTCTTTCTTCAAAGGGAATTTCCTTTAGTCTTTTTTCTCGGCTATTATCTCTGTTCATGACAGAGGTCATGCCATTAAAATTAAGGTCGAATTCAAAAACTCTCCTTAATTTTTCTCCATAACCCGGCTCAAATTCTCCATCATTAATTCCGCCTAAGTAAAGAGGCATTAGTTCAGAATCGGTCTCAAGACTTACCTGGATAGGATCTTGGTCTTCCGCAGCATGTAAAAATGTGAAACAAAGCAAGAGGAGAATAGTACGCATAATCGAATACGATAAGAAAACCGAACAATTTAAGAAAGAAGGCAGTTTTGAATTTTTAATCCAATGGGTATAAAGTTTGTAGATGTTCTGGATTTACGTATTCTCAACCAGTTTATTCATTGCCCTATCTAACCTTTTCATCCGTAAATCGGTAGATGCGGGCGGCGGCGCTGGCGATCCTTACTTAATGATCAGGCTGTTTGTGTCAGCCTTATTTATGGTAGCAATCGCCATTGGGACGACGGGAGGTTTTCCTCTTAATATTCCTATGACATTTTTAGGGGTTATTGCCGGGATTTTGCTAGGCACACTGATGTGGCTTGGCGGAAGATCCCTAAAGTACGGCGGACCCGGCTTTACCTTTATGGTGATTAACTCAGCTTGCATTGTTCCTCCTATCATCATGGCTCTTTTATTTGGCCAGAAGTTCGGATA
This sequence comes from Parachlamydiales bacterium, assembly GCA_020051235.1. Classification (GTDB taxonomy): domain Bacteria; phylum Chlamydiota; class Chlamydiia; order Chlamydiales; family Parachlamydiaceae; genus CAZABG01. The sequence goes on from JAGVJG010000026.1 coordinate 10,134, forward strand.
TCAATATCAATTTCTCGAAGGGGCGGGTGCGTTATTGATGATCGGTGGACTTTGGGTAGGCACTCGTGAAGAACAAGGGGAGCTTGCTCGACCTTGGTATAAATGGGTAACACTTGCCTTCTTAGTTCATGCGACCTATTTATCTTACTTTCAATGGCGCGCACTAACTTTGAAAACGGATCTTCCGTTTTCCCCATTCATTTTTCAATGTTCTCCAGAAGGAGCCGACTGCTTTGGAATTGCCCTTTTTGTAACGGCTACTTTATTCCAGCTGATTTTGCCTTCCAATTGGCAAAATGCAACCATTAAACCTCTTCTTATATGGGGAATTGGTGGGGGTATTATCAATGGAATGGGTTCGCTTGCGATGTTAAAAGCAACCGAGTCGGCGGATCTTGCTGTAGAAAAGTCACTACTTTTTCCTTTATACCTAATTTTGCTTACCCTTTTTTGCAATGCTTGGGGCGCCTATTTTTATAAGGAAAAAATTTCGACAATGTCTGTTGTTTTGTTGATTGCAGGTATTTGTGTAAGTAGTTTCACCCGCTTCCTTTAAGAAGAAAATAACGCCAAACTTCCTTCAGTACACTGAAGGAAGTTCTATCTCTTTTAAATTCCCTATATTCTTCTAATTCTTTTGGATTTAAGAAAGCAGAGTTATAAAGATCATTTTCAAAGGATAGGGTCCAATTTCTTTGAAAAGGATCCTTTTCAGGAATGAGGGGTTGAGAAAGTTCAATTTCTCTTTTAAAAAGCTTTTTTAGGCGCGTTCTTTTTCGGATATGGGATAGCTGATCGTAAAAGATTTTTCCATCCGTAAAGTAATGAGGATAAGTCGTTAGCGTTTTTTCTAAGTCGGAAACAATGAGTTGATTATAGCCTCTATCATATAAGAGCCATACGACTTCATAGCCCTGAGATTTGTAATCATTAATTCGATCAAGCGCTTCCTGTCCAGATAGAGGAGAAATTTGTATTTCAAAAATTATTTTCTTTTCTTCCCAGACAACATCCGCAATCCTTTTTATAGTTGGAAAAAAGACTTCAAGTTTAGCTCCGAGCTTCTTTTTTAGTGCTAATTGTAATTTTAAGTGTGTTAAGCTTTTCCCTTCTTGAGAGCATGAAGGGCTCGATTTAAAATGATAATAATGAGCGATTAAAAGAGGGCCTTTTCTAACCCTTAAAGGGTTTTGGCACTCCACGCAGGTATAATCAGTCCCCTTTAGAGCGTGGGCGGCTTCTACCGGGTGAAAATTTTTATCTAAAGCAAATATTTGCATTGCAAACTTATCAAGTTTAAATTACAAGTACGAGGTTACATGCGTTTCTTGACAAAAAGCAGCTATTCTCTCAGACTAGTTACTCATTTTCTTTCTATATTCGTTTTTTAGGATAACATGACCAAAGCTAACTATAAAAATAGTTTTTCTGTTCAGCACCAACAAAAAATAGACGAAATCGTTGCGATTGCAAAAGAGCAAAATTACATCACCTACGAGGAAATCAACGATATCCTTCCGATGACGTTTGATACTGCCGAAGCGATCGATCAGGTGCTAATCTATCTCGCGGGAATGGACATACAAGTCTTGAACCAAGCCGAGGTCGAGCGTCAAAAAGAAAAAAAGAAAGAAGCCAAAGAATTAGAAGGCATTTCTAAACGTCTTGAGGGATCGCCTGACGATCCGGTCAGGATGTATTTAAAAGAAATGGGATCTGTTCCCCTTTTAACTCGTGAAGAGGAAGTGGAGATCTCAAAACGGATTGAAAAAGCGCAACACCAAATTGAGAAGATCATTATGCGCTTCCGTTACTCAACTCGTGAAGCTATTTCAATCGCGAATTTTTTGATTCAAGGTAAAGATCGTTTCGATAAGTGCATCGCTGAGAAAGAAGTTATTAATAAAACTGAATTCCTCAATTTGCTTCCTAAGTTGTCGACGTTAATGAAAAAGGACGACTCTCTTTTAGAGTCGGAGTTAATTCAACTCGATGATGAAAGTATAAAGAAACAAGATAGAATCAAAAAACAAGAAGATATTGAAAAAGCACGGATTCGTTCCCAGGCTTATTTAAGAAGATTCCACTGCAGACATAATATTATTGAAGACTTCGGCGAAGTCATTCTTCGTGCTTATGAGCGCTTTTTAGAAATCGAAAAAGAAATTAACGAACTCAAACCTCGTGCCGAAAGAAATAAATTCGCAAAAGCAAAACTCCGAAGTGCAGAACTCAAATTGAAAAAACGTGAGCTTGCTGCAGGTCGTACCCTTGAAGAGTTCAAAAAAGACGTTCGTATGCTTCAACGTTGGATGGATAAGAGCCAAGAAGCGAAAAGAGAAATGGTCGAGTCGAACTTGCGTCTTGTTATTTCGATCGCGAAAAAATATACCAACAGGGGCCTAAGCTTCCTTGACCTTATTCAAGAAGGAAATATGGGTCTTATGAAGGCGGTAGAGAAATTTGAATACCGTAGAGGTTATAAATTCTCAACCTATGCTACTTGGTGGATTCGTCAGGCGGTTACAAGAGCGATTGCCGATCAAGCAAGAACTATTCGTATTCCTGTTCACATGATTGAGACGATCAACAAAGTTCTTCGTGGCGCAAAAAAACTCATGATGGAAACAGGCCGTGAGCCAAGTCCTGAAGAGTTAGCAATGGAACTCGGATTAACTGCCGATCGCGTCAGAGAAATTTATAAAATTGCGCAACATCCTATCTCCTTACAAGCTGAAGTGGGAGATGGAGGCGAAAGCCAATTCGGAGACTTCCTTGAAGATACCGGCGCTGATTCGCCAGCCGACGCAACAGGTTATTCAATCCTAAAAGATAAGATGGGAGAAGTCCTTTCGACTCTAACCGATAGAGAAAGAAAGGTATTGATCCAACGTTTTGGTCTTTTAGATGGAAAACCCAAAACACTTGAAGAAGTGGGCGTTGAATTTAACGTAACTCGTGAACGTATTCGTCAGATTGAAGCGAAAGCTTTAAGAAAAATGCGTCACCCAACTCGCTCGAAACACTTAAAAGCCTTCCACGATCTTTTGGAAGCTTCTTGAAGCTCTCGGCCGATAAGCTCCTTGGGATCTTAGAACCCCAGGGGGCCTTAGCTCAAAATTTAAATGGTTTTGAGTTGAGGAAAGAACAGCAGTCGATGTTAAAAGATGTAATCGACGCGTTTAACGGCGGAAAAGTCGCCCTTATCGAAGCCGGAACGGGCTGCGGAAAGTCCATCGCTTATCTTATTCCTAGCTTAATTGCTGCCAAAGAATTTAATGAACGAATCGTCATTTCGACGAATACCATCAATCTCCAAGAGCAGCTCTTCTTTAAAGACCTTCCCCTTTTACTCAAAGCCCTTAATCTCGAATTAAATGTGGTCCTCGTGAAAGGGATGGGCAACTACGTTTGCAAACGTAAATTTGAAGAATCATTTGAAGAAAGGCTGCTATATACTTCCGAAGAAAAAGAAGAGATGGAAACGCTGTCTGGACAAATCGATCGTCTTCAAGAAGGAACAAGAAGTGAAATAGGGGTTTTAAATCATAGTGTTTGGGAAAAAATAAGCGCAGAGCACGATACGTGCAGCTATAAAGGATGCCCCCACTTTGACGACTGTTATTTCTTTAAAGCGCGTAAAACAGCAGAAGAAGCGCAAATTTTAATTGTTAATCATCATCTCTTATTTGCCGATTTATCGAGTCGAGCTTTTGAAGATAAAGCTGTTTTACCTAATTATCAGTATTTGATCATCGATGAGGCGCATAATATCGAAGAGGTGGCGACCGATTTTTTTTCGACCTCAATATCGCGACTCGGGCTATTAAAAACGGTGGGCCGTCTTTCTGCCGAAAAAAATTCTAAAGTTTCTCATGGAAAGCTTCCTCAGTTAAAAGAGAAAATAGAAAAGGCATTTCATCGAGGCATTCCCGAAGAAATGATCTCGCTTATTTCTCGATTGCAAATTGACATTCCCGCTTTAAAAAGGGACACACTCACCGCGCTAATTGATTGCTTTGAATCGATGGAAACGCATTTATTTCCTCAAAATATAGATGAAGAGTTAAAACTACGTATTAAAGAAACCTTTCATGATTCAAAAGGGTGGAAAGCGTGTGAGCCTAAAGTAAAAGGGCTTGTCGAATCATTAAAGAAGTTTAGTATTAGCTTGAAAGGTGTCGATCAAGATCTTGAAAACTACGAGCACGATAAACTGGATGAGCTCACAAAAGGGATTCGATTTGAAATCAGCGCGCTTGCTTCCAGACTAGATATAGCTGCTACTAATCTTGAAGCTTTTCAACAACCGGTAATTCCTCCAAATAAAGTACGTTGGATTGAGCATAGCCCTCCTAGAAACATGAGTTTTGAAGATGCGAATCTCGATTTAAGTACTCTCTTTAGAGATCATCTTTTCAATAAGATGAGAGCTGTTATTTTATGTTCTGCAACACTTACTTCGGGTCGCTCGTTTCATTTCATTAAAAATCGTTTAGGATTGAATTTAACGGATAAAGAGAAGATCGAAAAAATTTACAACTCTCCTTTCAATTATGAAAGACAGGCGCTCTTTATTTGTCCGAACGATCTCCCCGCACCTGACACAGAGGGTTATGAAGCCAAAATGATTGAGACCTTAAAAGAAGCGCTCATTTCCACAAAAGGCGGAGCGTTTTGCTTATTTACTTCTTACTCTCAATTAAAAAACGTTTATAAGGCTTTAGAAGGAACCCTTCTCAAACAAGGTTTTAGCCTCTTCAAGCAAGGAACTCTTTCACGAAAGCAACTCATTGAAGCTTTTAAAGCAGCAAAAAAACCCGTGCTTTTTGGAACAGATTCATTTTGGGAAGGCGTTGACGTGGCAGGTAATCAATTGCGTCTTGTAGCCATCGGAAAACTTCCTTTTAAAGTACCCTCCGAGCCGATCACACAAGCTCGTTCAGAGAAATTGCAAAGTCAAGGTATCGATCCTTTCAGAGAATATTCGCTGCCCCACGCCATCGTAAAATTTAAACAAGGTTTTGGTCGCTTGATTCGCACCGCATCCGATCGCGGAGTGGTGCTATGTTTAGATCCCCGTCTTCTTACAAAGAATTATGGTTCGTCCTTTCTCAAGAGTCTTCCCAATTGTGGTAAAGCTTTTATTCCAACGCGCGAAGTCAAAAGCGCTATCGAATCTTTCTTCAAACAATACTGAACAACAAAACAGGATCACTTTCAGCGTTGCTTCAAGTGATACAGGATCGGCCCTATCGGGCCGGCAAGATCAGCCTCTTCGAGGCTGGCAGGATATGTTTATTTTAATCCTGCCCGCCGTAGGCGGATCCTATATCACTTGCAGCAAAGCTGAAAGTGATCCTGTTTTGTTGTTTATTCGGAGCTGAGAGTAATTGAGAAGGTGTATTCCGATTCGTTTGGAAAACTGTCTCCAAATGAAGGAAAAGTAATAGTTGGCAGCATTTTTTTGATATGCGCTTTATTAATACCATTCTCCGATGAAAGAATACTTACGTCCGTAACTTTTCCTTGCCTATTCAAGGTAAGCTTTAATTTTACAACTCCCACTTCTGGAAGGCTTAATGTTAAACGAAGTCTGCGAGCAATTTCATCGCGATAACTTGATTCTTTAGCGGACAAGCCTGCACTTGTTGTGATTGAAAGAGTTTCGATGGAGAGTTCGCCCATTTGGGAGGGGAGGGTGATTTTTTCTAAGCTAGATCCTGTGATGCGCCCTTTTTTGGTGTCGACTTTACCGATGGCGGAACGTGCTTGCGCGAGGAGCGCTTGTCTTTGTTCTTGGCGCCGCGCAATTTCAGGGTCGGGTTTAGGCGGTGCCGGGGGTGGCGGAGGCGTTGCGGGTTTTGGGGGTGTTTTTTTTGCGACGGGTTTTGGGGGCGCGGGATTTTTTACGGGAGCAGGCGGTTTTTTCTGGGGCGTGGGTTTCGGCGGCGTTTTTTTGACGATCGGTTTGGGTGGAGCTTTGGGTTTTGGGGGAGAAATAGGTTTGGATTTGGGTGCAGGTTCAGGTTCGGGGATGGGTTCTGGTTTTATAATTTCGGGTTCAGGAGTGGGCTCGATGATGGGTTCAGGTTCTACGACGGGTTCGGGGCTCGTTTCGATGGGAGCGGGTGCTTCTGCAATCGGTTCGGGAGGTGCGATTTGTGCTTTCGGAGGATTAAAGGCCCTTTCATTCGAGAGCTTGATTGTTTTTACAAGCAAACGTTCTCGTTTAGGTTCTGGTTTGAAAGTCGAGGGAATGAAAACGGACATGTAGAGAATTAGTAGGGCGTGTATTGCGAGAACCGATAGAGAGATAGGAAAAAGCGATCGATCGGTTCTCTCATTCATGGTTATGCCGGCTTTAAAACAATATCTACTTCTTTAAATCCTGCTTCTTCTAAAGCGTTTTTAACGGATTGGTAGGTACCAAAATGCGCTTTACGATCGTGAAATAATTGGGGACGAGATTTTGGAAATTGATTCTTAACTTTCTTTAGGCGGGTAGCCAGTTCTTTTAAACTCACGGGTTTTTTGTTTAGCCAAATGGAATTATCGGCTTGTACATGAACAGATATAGGGCTTGTCTCTTGCACCGAAACATTATTTTCATGCATCTCTTTCGGCCCTTCTGCCAGTTCCACTCGATCTAGTTCAAGTAAAGGCGCAATTAAAATAAACATGATCAAAATCACAAAGACAACGTCAATCAAAGCCGTTAAATTAATTGTAGGCTCTTCAATCGCAGGTTTGTTTAATTTGAACGCAAACGGTCTTGCCATTAAGTAATGTCCACTTGTCGGTATTGTAGTTCAATTGATGCGAGCATTTCATTAGAAAAACTTTGCATATCGGTTTCAAAGTCGCGGCTTGTATTTTTCAAATAATTATAACCAATTAAAGCAGGAATCGCGTCCAAAAGTCCTAAAACGGTGGTCGCCAAGGCGAGCGATAATCCAGCCAGCACGGATTGAGATCCCGCCGAGCCCACTGTCTGCATTTCCGAGAAAGTATTCAAAATTCCCCATACCGTACCCAATAATCCTAGAAACGGAGCTAAGGTAACGACGGTAGATAGTATAAACAAATTTTTTTCTAAATCCTTGGTAGCATTCGATACCTGCGAGATTAGCTGGGCCTGGATAAAATCGATGTCGGTAGGGGAAAGATAGGAGGGGGCATCGACTTTTCCGGTAAAACTACGGTTTTTTTGTAAGATTTCGAGCGTATTTTTCTTTAAAGCTAAATATAAGTCTTGGAAAGGACTTTTTTTAATTTTTAATTTTGTATTGTCAATTTCTAGGCTTAATGGATTTAGTCTTTGAACCTGGAAAGTTTCCCAAAATTGTTGCGATAACTTTTTTGCCTGGGATATAAGCCAAATTTTATGAATTAATATTATCCAACTTAAAATTGAAAGTGTAATTAGCAATATAAATATTAATTTGCCAAGATAATCAGATTGATTATAAGCGTCGAAAAATGGGTTGCTTACTAAAAGAATTAAATTTAAACTCATTGTAACCTAAATTTTAAGAAATTATAAAAATAATACATTAATGGCATACCGTAAAAAATTGCTTCTTGTCAAGGTTCTTGTCCTTTTTTGTATCGCCTTTATTTCCGGCGCTCCCCTAGAGGCCTCAGAACCGGTCGAGCTTTCTGTTAAAACGGAACATACCCAGGTCGCCCCAGGCGAGCCTTTCTGGGTAGCTCTTCACATTAAGATAGACTCCGGCTTTCACTTTTATTGGAAAAATCCTGGAGAGGGGGGCATGGCCCCGGCTCTTGAGTGGAAGTTGCCTGAGGGTCTTGAACTGAGTGGGCTTGAATGGCCTGTCCCTACAAAATACGAAATTGCCGGTCTTGAGACCTATGGTTATGAGAAAGAGACGGTATTGCTCGTTCGTCTCACGCCGTCTCAAAAATTGAGCGTTGGCAAAGAGCTTCCTGTCGATTTAACGTTAAAGTGGGTCGTTTGTAACGAAGAGACCTGTTTGCCGGGTGAATCGAAGGGGAATGTAAAAGTTAGTGTGGCCGCGAAAACCGATGAGGCCCATGATAATCAATTTTTTAATTCAGCACGAGAAAAGCTGCCTTTAAAGACAAAAACCATAAAGGCAGTCAAAAATCAAAAAAAGATTGAGAATATCGTTCATGCCGAAGGCATTTCTCAAGAAGATCTCGCTGAAGTCGATTTTTATCCGGGGGAACCCAATCGTCCCCGTCCTGAGTTTAAAGTTAAAAAACAAGAAGATGGAACCCTTCATTTTGAAATTGAAGAGTCCACATTAAGCACTTCGTTAAAAGGACTGTTGGTCGTAAAAGGCAAAGCCTATGATGTGGAGTTTTCTGCCCCGTCAAACGGCGAAATTGCGATGGCCGATATTAATAAGTCCGCACAGGTTCAACTTTCACCAGAAGATAGTGTCGATTCAACGTGGATGGCCATTGGCCTCGTCTTTTTGGGGGGGTTGATTTTGAACCTAATGCCTTGTGTGTTGCCGGTTGTATCGTTAAAGGTTCTTTCTTTTGTTAGTTTGGCCGGATCGGGACGACTCGCTATTCTTAAACAGGGTTTAAGTTTTGCACTCGGTATTTTGGTATCTTTCTGGACGCTCGCTATTATGCTTTTAGTTATGAAAAGCTATGGCAATACAGTGGGCTGGGGCTTCCAACTACAAAGTCCGTTTTTCGTCGCGATTTTTGCGATCATCATGCTTCTTCTTGGATTGAGTCTTTTTGGAGTCTTTGAAGTGGGCGTTAAAATGTCATCATGGGCCGGTCAAAAAGAGGCCGATTCAAGAGGTCAGCACAAAGGGTGGATGGGATCTTTTATGAGCGGTGTTTTAGCAACCGCCGTAGCAACTCCATGCACAGGACCTTTCTTAGGTTCCGCCATTGGTTATGCGTTTACACGTCCTTCTTTTGAAACGCTTGCGATCTTTACATCGCTCGGACTCGGAATGGCGTCGCCCTACATCCTTCTTTCCGCTTTCCCTAAATTGACTCGTTTCATACCAAAGCCCGGCGCTTGGATGGAAACATTGAAGCAATTAATGGGCTTTATGATGTTGCTTGCCGTCCTTTGGTTGACTTGGGTTTTCTTAGGACAAACCTCAGATATTTCTGTGATTATGCTTCTCGCGGCTTACTTAGCGGTGGGCTTTGCGGCGTGGATTTACGGAAAAGGGGTAGGGCCTGCAAAAAGTCAGTTAACAAAGACCTTTTCTTACCTGCTTATCTTCTTAATGAGCGTGGGCGCTCTTAAAATGATAGACCTTGCTACTCAATCGACCTCAGATAACACACAAATCGCGATGTCAGAGGGCTGGGAGCCGTTTTCTCTTGAAAGATTAGAGGCGCTTAGAAAAGAGGGGACTCCTGTTTTTGTCGATTTTACGGCGAAATGGTGTTTGATTTGTCAGACCAATCATCTCGTTTTATCACAAACCGAAGTTGAAAAGACGCTGGCTGAAAAAGGGGTCGTTAAGATGAAGGCCGATTGGACTAAAAACGATCCGGTCATCACCAATGAATTAAAAAAATTCGGTCGATCGGGCGTTCCGCTTTATTTGATGTATGGATCCGATAACGAAAAAGCCCCCAAAATTCTTCCACAAGTTTTGACATCCGATTCGATTATTAGCGCTGTAGATGAGATGATCAAGTGATCGATTCGCATGCCCATCTAACCTCTTCGGAACTTTATCAAGAGGTGGATGCAATTGTTGATCGAGCTAGCTCGCTTGAGCATATCGTAAATATCTGCACCGATTTAGAAAGTTTAATAAAAGGGATAGAATTAAAGAAACGCTATCCATTTATCTACAATACTTGTAGCACCACACCTCATGACGTCAAAGCGGGAGTTGTCACCCGTGAGCAATTACTTCCTTATAAAAATGATCTAGTCGCGATTGGTGAAACGGGTCTTGATTACTATTACGAACACTCGCCCAAAGAAGATCAAAAAAGAGTGTTTGTTGAATATCTTCTCCTTGCCAAAGAGTGGAATCTTCCCGTGGTTATCCATTGCCGTGAAGCGTTTAATGATCTTTACGATTTGATGGATCAATATTTTCAGGGGCAGAAAGCGGTTCTTCATTGTTTTACCGGCACCCTTGATGAGGCAAAAGAAGGAATTAAAAGAGGTTATTTTGTCTCGATGAGCGGGATCGTTACCTTCAAAAAAAGTGTTGATTTGCAGCAGGTCGCAAAATGGCTTCCATTAGAATCGATGCTTATTGAAACCGACTCTCCTTATTTAGCTCCTTTACCCTATAGAGGGCAGCGCAATGAGCCGGCCTTTATTCAGGCAACTTGTCAGTTTATTGCCGATTTAAAAGGCCTTTCTTTTGATGAAGTTGCAAACAAGACTGCTGAAAATACCAAAAAATTATTCGCTCTAAAATCTTAAGTTACCTAGAATCATTCATTACTCTCGAGGAATGGCTATGATTCGTTTCATTCAAAAGTATCAGTGGTATTTTTACGTTGTGATCACGTCTGTGATTGTGGTTTCCTTCTCATTTTTTGGAACATATAGTTCGTTTCAAGGGTCAAATGCTTATGAGCAGACGGCATTCACTACTGTGACCGGACAAGACATTTCCAGAGGTGAACTTGAGGAAATGGCCATTTTCATTTCAACAGACAGACAAGACAAATTAAATGCCGGTCCGTATTTGGGAGCCAATTTTCTGAATGATGGAGTTATTCTAAAGGATTTTCTAGAAACAGGGATGGGCGTCGAGTTAATTTCCGCTTTTTCACCTGAATTAAAGAAAGATTTAGAATCAAAAATGGCAAGAGAGAGAAGCTACAGACCTTATCGCAATGCGAAAGCTCCTTTCATCGCGGCCGATACCGCTTGGCAATATTTTGCACCTAGCATTAGAAGGGATCTTGAGCATCTTCAAATGAGCGTAAATCCAATGGATCGTGGCGCTCTTGAAACACGCATCAATTTATATTTAGCAGAGAAGCAATTCCCCGCTCATATGCTAACTCAAGTTTTAAGATACCAAGAAAGACAATCCGGCTGGTCGGAACCCGATCCCTTTTTATCACAAGCGGATCTAAGCCTTTTTGGATATCACTCGATTGATGATTGGTTCGGCCCTAAATTTAGCAAGTTGGTCGCCCAATTTATTATCAATAGCGCAAGCATCGCTAAACAAAAAGGCTATAGCGTTTCGTCTGAAGAAGCTTATAGCGATTTAGTGAGAAACGCGGACCTAAGTTTTGCTGAACTGACAAAGATGGGTGAAATGCCCTTTAACTCACGTAAAGAATACATGAGTGAACAGCTAAGAAGAATGGGGCTTGATCAAAATAAAGCTGTCAAAATTTGGCAGCAAGTCCTTCTATTTAGAAGATTGTTTAATGACATAGCGAATATTCAATTGGTTGATAATAATACCCAAACTCCCTTCTTTGATTATGCTGAGAAGACATTGAGCGGAGAGTTATACCGTTTGCCCGAGTCGCTCCGATTTAATCAGTTTAAGGACCTTGCTTTATTCGAAACGTATCTCAATTTAACGGCGAATAGAAAAAGCGGAGAGCTCGCTCTTCCCCAATCAACAAAGAGTATTGCACAAATTGAGAAAGAGGCGCCCGAGCTTCTTCAAAAGCGCTATTTAATCGAACTAAAGCAAGCAAGCGCCAAAGAGCTTGAAGCCAAAATTTCCTTAAAAGAAACGATGGCTTGGGAAACTGATGCCAATAATTTTGCTCAGCTCCAAAAAGAATTTCCTGAATTGGGTGTTAAAGCGGGCGATACTTTAGAAAAACGATTAAACAGTTTAGATGAGCTTGATGATCGTACTAGGGCAAGAGTTGATGCTTTTGCGAGATCAAAGATTGTTGCGTCTCACCCGGAATGGATCGAACAAGCAATAAATAATGCCGAGTCACAAGTTAAATTAGTGAATGTTCCTCTTAAAGGAGGCAAAGAGCCTCTTGCAGGCGTCACTGATAGAACGTCATTTATGGCGACTCTAGATAAAAGCACCGGTCCTGTGAAATATCAAGCGGGAACAAATACGTACATTATAACTGTATTAGATAAATCACCCGAGTTAGAAGTGATGAACTTTAGTGAAGCTTTAAGCGCCTTAGAGCCTCTTCAAAGGAAATTGCTAGAGCCTTATTACACCCAAGTTCGAGAAGGCAAAGATTTATTTAAAACAGAGAAAGGGTTTAAGAATTTTGACGAAGTGCAAGGCGATGTTGCCGCTCTTTATTATGAAACGCTTCTTAATAATATCAAAGATCAAGCCAAGCGTTCATTGAAAGATAAAGCGCCCGCCAATATGATACCGGATATTGCAGCTACTTATCGCTTTTATCAAAGTGCGGATGAAGTAAAAAATAATCCGAAGTTAATAAGCTCGTTTAAAGAAGAATCTGACACCGCAAAATTGCCAACTCGTCAAAGCTATCAAGATCAATTCTTGTGGACGAAAGAAGCTCGTAAAGTCTCTAGGTCATCAAAAGAGAGTTTAATTAATAAGAAAGATCTCTTCAAATTGAAGGCAGGAGAATGGTCTGCGATTTTAACACCTGCGAATGGAGATATTTCTTTATACCATGTTTTGGCAGTAGAGAATTCTCCTATGAAGCAAGCTCGTTTCGATGAAACGTTTGAATTGCAAAGCGCGCTCGGAAACGAAGCTAAGCGCAGTGAATTAAATCGCGTAGTTCCCTTGATTAAAGAAAAGGGAGCGATCAGCTTCCAATATTTAGATCGAGCGGAAGAAGAAATGACGCCTCCACCCCCGATGCCGGAAAACGATGTTTGAAGACGGCTTCCTTCCTCTTTCGCCTCTTAATTTTTTCGAGCTTGGCTTAGATTGCCACTCAATAAATGAGACAAAGTGGAAGGATGCAATAGATAGTAAAAGCTACCTCTTGCCGGATATGGGATGGCTTACCAACGAAGAAAACCCCTATAAATTTTATTTGGGTTGGTGTGACGCGGGTATTGCCTTCATGCTTGAAACCAAAGAGCCGTTTGATCATCCTGAATATCCCAACGTTAGTGATGGCGACTCCCTAGATCTGTTTTTTGATACCCGCGATTTAAAAAATGTCGGGTCATTAACTCGTTTTTGCCATCATTTCTATTTCCTTCCTCATAAAATCGATACTCATGATCGAGGAGAGATTACTCGATTTAGACAAGAAGAAGCCCATGAATTGTGTGATCCTAAGGATTTGGAGCTTCACATTGTTAAAAAAGGCTCAACCACAAAAATGAAGGGATTTATTCCCAAAAACTGTCTCTTTGGCTTTGATCCCAATCAATTTAAGCGATTGGGCTTTTCTTATCGTATTAATCAAAAGTATACGGGCCCGATTCATTTCTCCGTTAAATCGCAAGAGTACAACGTGGAACAAGAATCTGCAATGTGGGCCTCCCTCAACTTGAAATAGCTATTTTCTCTGATTTTTTTACCACAGAGAGCAACACAGAGAGCGAAAGGAGAACAACACTGAGAGAATCGCTATGCCTGATATAAATTCAATGAATTCGCATTACTCTCAATTTGTTGTTCTCTGTGTTTGCTCCGTGTAGTTCTCTGTGTCAAAAATTTCCACGCAACAAGTATTAAGGATAGAAATGCGGTGGTACTTCCAAAGTTTAACGGGAATCGGGCACGGGCACGCACGCGGGCACGGGCACGAAAAGTGGGTTTGTAGTATTAATACACTATTATGAAAACACCGCTTTATGATGAACATGTTGCCGCCAAAGCAACCATTACCGACTTCTTTGGATTTGAACTTCCCTTAAGATATACCCGAGCACTTGATGAATACCAGGCAGTAAGAAATGAAGCAGGTGTATTCGATGTTTCCCATATGCTACGCATTGATATTTCAGGAAAAGAGGCGCTGCCTTTTTTAGAAAGTATATCCACCAATTTCATCGATCGACCGATTACTTATACAATGCTCACAAATGAATCGGGAGGAATTGTTGACGATACACTGGTTTATAAGGTTGACGATCAAAACTTGTTTATTGTCGCAAACGGATCAAGAAGAGAGCAGGATCTTAATCATCTCAGACAGCAAGCTAAGAAATTTCAGGTTACCATTCAACCAAGAGATGAAATGATATTAGCCTTGCAAGGACCCAAATCGGTCGAGTTTCTTCCTCCAATTAAGTTTCATACATTTATGGAAAAAGAGGGAATCGTGATCGCTTCCTCAGGCTACACCGGAGAAAAAGGATACGAAGTATTTGGCCCTAAAGAAAAACTCATTCCTCTTTGGAAAGAATGGATTGCGAAAGGCGTGAAGCCCTGTGGACTCGAAGTTCGCGATATTCTTAGGCTTGAAATGGGCTATGCCCTTTATGGCCATGAACTTTCCGAACAGTTAAGGCCCAATGAGACCGTCGCCAAGTTTGTCGTAAAAGACAAAACCTACTTAGGAAAAACAAACGAGCCTCCTCGCTATTATCCAACCGCGTTGATCTTGGAGCAGGGAGTTCCTCGTGAAGGCTATAAGATAGTGAAAGACAATGTAGAGGTAGGAACTGTTACTTCTGGCGGCTATTCACCTGCATTAAAAAAAGGAATCGCCCTTGCTTTATTGAATCAGCCTTACAAGGCAGGCGAAAAAGTGCAGATAAAAATTAGAGAATCATTACAAGAAGCCGTCATCACAACCCTTCCATTTTTAAAGAAATAATGGTGTAATCAAAAAATTATGAAATATACAGAAACACACGAATGGATACACCTTGAAGGGCAAGTCGGAATAATTGGAATTACCGAGCATGCTCAAAAACAACTTGGTGATATTGTCTTTGTTGAATTACCCAAAATAGGGCGAACCGTTAAAGCGGGTGAAGAAATTGCGGTTCTTGAATCAACTAAAGCCGCGGCCGATGTTTACACTCCCGTGTCAGGAACCATTCTTGAAGTAAATGAATCTTTAAAAGAAATCCCTGAAAAAATTAATCAAGATCCCGAAAAAGCGGGATGGATATATAAAATCCAACTATCAGATGTAAATGAAGTGGAAAAACTGCTTGATTTTTCGGCATATGAGCTAATTGCGAAATAATGGATTACACGGCCAATCAAAAAGAGCAAATTGAAAAACAATTAAAAGCGATCGGTGTTTCATCGGTAGAAGCGCTTTTTAAAGCTATTCCGAAAGAAATTTTACTTTCTCCTCCTTCTGAGGGAGAAGGTCTTTCTGAGATGGAAGCATTTTTAAAAGTAAAAGATCTTAGTAATGAAAATGAGTGCCTAAAATATAAAAACTATTTAGGTTTTGGCGCATACGAACATTATATTCCCGCGATTGTCCCCTTTATCATCCGTAAGTCGGAATTTTTAACCAGTTATACCCCTTATCAAGCTGAAGCTTCTCAGGGTTATCTACAAGCCATTTTTGAATATCAAAGCGCTATTGCGACGTTAACCGGAATGGAAGTTGCAAATGCCTCCGTCTATGACGGAGCATCCGCTCTTGCCGAAGCGGTTTTAATGGCTTTAAGACTTCATCCTCATAAAAATAAAATCGTATTTTCCGAGGAAATAAATCCCTTTTACCGGGATGTAGTTAATCAATATTTACATGCTCATGCTGTTCAGACAGTAAATATAAAAATTAGTACAAATGGCCAAACCGATCTGAATGAAATAAGAAAGGCAGTAGATGATCAGGTTGCCGCTATCGTTGTTCAATCGCCCAATGCACTAGGTATTATAGAAGACATTAAGGAAATAGCCTCTCTTAAAGGGGGCGCGCTTCTTATTCAATGTGCAAATCCAATGAGTTTTGGGCTTTATGAAACACCGGGAGTTTTAGGTGTTGATATTGTGGTCGGAGATTCGCAGCCCTTTGGTATCCCTCTTCAATTTGGAGGTCCTTATGCGGGCTATATGGCCACACGTATGGCATATGTGAGGCAGCTGCCCGGACGCATAATTGGAGAAACAGTAGATGCAGTGGGTAAAAGAGGATATGTGATGACTCTACAAACAAGAGAGCAGCATATTAGGCGTGAAAAAGCGACTTCAAACATCTGTACGAATCAGGCCTTAATGGCCCTTGCAACATTAGTGGCTCTATTATGGTATGGAAAAGAGGGTGTAAGAAAGCTGGCTCAAACGAACTTCAATCGAGCCATGTATTTAAAAACAGAGTTAGAAAAAATAGGCTTAAAAACGTATTCCGGACCTGTTTTTAATGAGTTTTGGGTTAACATAAATGATGCAAAATCTTTTGAAAAACATCATATTGTACCCGGCCATCCATATAAGGATGGGATCGTCGTTGCTGTGACCGAGACAAAAACTAAAGAAGACTTAGATCGATTTTTGGACGTTGCGAGGAAGCTTAAATGAAGACGATTTTTGAAAAATCCGAGTCCACACAATTCGCGTACAGCTTACCTGTTGATCCCTTTCGATTTACTGCCGATCCTAAATATACAAGAAAATCTTCATTAGAATTACCTGAGATAACGGAGCTTAACTTGATTCGCCATTTTTCTAAGCTAAGCGAAAGAAATATGGGAATAGATAAAAATCCTTATCCGCTTGGAAGCTGTACGATGAAGTACAATCCACGGATTAATGAAAAAGCGGCCGATCTTCCGGGTTTCGTTGAATCTCATCCCTTAACACCGAGTCA
>JAGVJG010000040.1 GCA_020051235.1 Parachlamydiales bacterium
ATCAGCTTTTTCTTCATTTCATCATCGGAAAGCTTATCTACATCTAAATTAGCATAGGTTCTGATCGCATCCTTCATCGTCAAACGTTTCCAAGGAGCCTTCAAATCCACTTCAATCGTTTCGCCCGTTTCCGGATTGGTGTAAGGAACGGTAGTCTTCTTATGAAGCGCGAGCGCAAGCTTTTCAAAAAGCTGCTCGATAAGATGCATCATATCGTTGTAATCCCAATAAGCCGCATACGCTTCCATGAGAGTAAACTCAGGATTATGATTACGATCGATCCCTTCGTTTCTAAATACTTTTCCGATTTCAAAAACGCGATCCATTCCACCCACCACCAACTTTTTAAGCTGAATTTCAGGAGAAATACGTAAGAACATCTCTTGATCAAGCGCATTCAATTTAGTTACAAACGGTTTTGCTTCCGCACCGCCGTAAATGCCTTGAAGGATCGGTGTTTCCACTTCGATGAATTTTTCAGAATCTAAATAGTCTCTTATAATCTTTAAGATTTTGCTGCGCTGTTGAAAACGTTCTCTTACGTCGTCATTTACAATTAAGTCGAGCCAGCGTTTTCTGTAGCGTAATTCTTTATCAGCAAGACCCGCATGTTTATCAGGAAGGGGAAGAAGCGTCTTAGTCAAAAGAGTCATTTTTTTAACAAAAAGAGTGAGTTCCCCTTTTTGCGTGCGAAATAAGGTTCCTTCAACGCCGATGATATCTCCCAGATCTATCTTCTTTTCGATAAATTTTAAGGCGTTTTCTTCGGTAGGAAGCCCTTCAACTTGGGTC
The DNA here is from genome assembly GCA_020051235.1 of Parachlamydiales bacterium. GTDB lineage: Bacteria > Chlamydiota > Chlamydiia > Chlamydiales > Parachlamydiaceae > CAZABG01. Next base: position 793 of record JAGVJG010000040.1, read on the forward strand.
ACATCGCGATTAAACATCACTTGAATACGGCCCGAAGCATCTTGAATGTGGGCAAAGGCGTTCTTACCCATTGCACGAAAGAGAACCAAACGACCCGCAAGATTCGCATTAGGACCTTCACCTGCTTGAGCGGCTTCACTATTTTTTACGAGCTCAGAGTTGTCGTAATCTTTATGAAGAGTTTCTGCATAAGCAGTCGGGTTAAATTTAGCCGGATAAGGCTCGAGTCCCAGCTCAATGATTTCTTTAAGCTTTTGGGAACGATTAACGAATTCTTCGTGGGAAAAATATTCAGGTTTGTTCGACATTTTCTTGCAAAGGTTGGGTTCTGACAAAATCGATTCGGGCATAACAATATACGGTTGTAATGATTAATAAAATAAAATAGATCACCCAGTTAAAAATAAACCAACGAGTATGGGGAGCTGCGTAATTTTTAATTTGTTCTAACATAAAATCACCTCTCCCACTCTTTTATAACGGAGAGATGATCTTCGCAACTAAATCGTAATCGTGACTTTCTGTCACTTCGGCTAAATAAATCGATCCAAACGATTTAACTAAGCGGCCATCATTAATAATCACTTGGCCATCGATATCAGGTGCTTGGCCTTGATGCCTACCGATCATTAATAACTTACTTTCCGGATGATACCCTTCAACGACGACCGGGATTTTTTTACCGATCCAACGTTTATTCCACTTATTTAAGGTCTTCTTTTGGATTTGCATTAAGCGATTCCAGCGATCTTCTTTTACTTCTTCAGGAACTTGATCGGGAAGATCGTGTGCATGCGATCCCGGTTCGCGTGAAAACTTAAAGATACCGACGTTATCAAGGGGATTCTCTTTTAAAAACTGGCAAAGCTCTTGGAAATCTTCTTCCGTTTCGCCAGGGAAGCCCACAATTAAACTTGTTCTAACCGAAATATCGGGTATTTCTTTTCTAAGCTTTTGAAGCGTCGATAAAATATCTTCTTTTGAGGTAGCCCTTCTCATCGATTTGAGGATGCGGTTATTGATGTGCTGAATAGGCATATCAAGATAAGGCAGGATTCGCTTGTCGCTTTTAATTAAAGCAATTAACTCATCGGTAATTTCATCAGGATAAAGGTATAAAAGTCTGAGCCAGAAAGGTCTTTCATCTTTCAACATTTCTTTTATCAGGTTGAGTAAAGCAGATAAGTTTTTAGAGCCTTTTTCTTTGCCGTAATCGCCTAAATCTTGGGCGATTAAAATGACTTCTTTCACACCTTGGCCTAAAAGAATTTGAAACTCTTTTAGGATCTGTGCTTCATCTTTACTTTTTAGAGGGCCTTTAATGGTAGGAATAACGCAGTAGGCGCAACGTTTACGGCAGCCTTCCGCAATTTTTAAATAAGCATAATGCTTTGGAGTCGATAAAGTTCTTGGAATTTCACCTTGTTCAAGGTAGCTGCGTGCATTCGATACCAGCTCGCCTTGTTCTTCCGCTTGAACCGCTTTCAAAATGCCTTCGACATCACCCGACCCTAGGAAATAATCAATAAGAGGAAATTGGCTTTTTAACTCTTCTTTATGCGTTTGCACCATGCAGCCGGTAACGATGACTTTTGCTTCTTTTTTTCGATCGTTAAGAGAATAAGTAACGGTGTCTCTCGTTTCTTGGCGGGATGCTTCTAGAAAGCCACACGAGTTAATAACAATATAGTCGGCTTCTTCTAGCGCCCCGGTCATTTCGTAGCCCGATCGCAATAGAATTCCGATCATGACTTCGCTATCAACTAAGTTACGTGGGCAGCCTAAGCTGATGAAGTGAACTTTGTTTCCGGAAAACCGGGCATGAGGACGGTAAACCGTCTTTATTTTAGGTGAATCTTTGGAAAGTTTTAGCATAAGCCAACTAGTATAAGCGCTTTTTAAAAAAATGTCGATTGGGGATTAAGATCTATAGATAACTTTACGTTAGGCAGCGATTCGGGTAGCTCTTTTAATATTTGATGAATAGGGCCTTTGGGCCCTTTAATGATCGAGTTAAATTTATAAATATTTTTTACTTTTGAGTGGCCGGCCGGCACCGTAGGTAGCCATTCTACCTCGGGAGGGAGCTGTTTTAAATATTTATTACGTAGTTTTTCAAGGGCTTCAAAGGCCGCCTTTTCGTTTTCGGAACGGCACGATAGCTTCACTAGAAACGAGAAAGGGGGGAAGTTAAACATTTTTCTTGATTCGAGCTCTTCCTTGTAAAATGTCACATAATCTTGTGCTTGAGCTAGGATTAGGGTTCGATTATCAGGCATGAGGGTTTGAAAGATCACTTCACCCGGAGTTTCGCCCCGACCGGCTCTCCCGGCAACTTGAGTTAAAATTTGAAAGGTATTTTCAGAAGCTCGAAAATCGGGCACATGAAGGCTCATATCGCAGTTCAGGACGCCCACTAAAGTCACTTCGGGAAAATGAAGGCCTTTCGCAATCATTTGCGTTCCAATCAAAACGTCGGCTTTTCCTCTTCCAAAATCTCGGAACAACTTTTGATGGCTTCCTTTATGTTTGGTGGTATCTGCATCCATACGCAGCGTTCTTATTTCAGGAAAGAGAGCTTTAAGAGAGGCTTCCACTTGTTCGGTCCCAAATCCCTTGAACTTCATCTGCTGATCGCTATTGCAGGAGGGACATTGTTTAAAGGGGGGTGTTGTGTGGTTACATAAGTGGCAAGAAAGCTCGTATTCCTTTTTGTGAAAGGTTAATAAGGTATCGCAGTTTTTACATTTTACAGCCGTTCCGCAAGTCAAACAAATTTGGCAGCTATGATAGCCCCTACGATTTAAGAAGAGCAGCGTTTGTTCGCCTTTCTCGAATCGGTTTTTTATACCGTCAATTAAGGGGGCTGAAAAAAGAGTAAAATTTTTCGTTTTTGCCCATTCGTCTTTCATGTCGATAATATCGACTTTGGGTAATCGATCGCTTCCGACTCTATTTTTCAAAAAAGTCACTTCAAATTTGCCGATTTCGGCATTGAAAAAGGATTCAAGGCTGGGAGTTGCGGAACCTAAAATCACGGGAATGTTTTTTAATTTGCCGCGCATGATGGCAAGCTCACGCGTATGGTAGCGCGGCGATTCATCGCTCTGCTTAAAACTTTGCTCGTGTTCTTCATCTAAAATAATCAATCCTAGATTAGGTAGAGGGGCAAAGACGGAGGATCGGGCTCCAATCACAATTGAAGCTTTCGCTTCTTTTATTCGCTGCCACTCGTCCCTTTTTTCTCCTTCACTTAAACGAGAATGTAAAATCGCAATTCCCACTTCATCAAAACGACTTTTAAAACGTTCAATGGTCTGTTCAGTTAAAGAGATTTCAGGCACCAACATGATTACCGATTCACCGCGAGCAAGCACCTTATCGATGGATTGCAAATAAACTTCTGTTTTTCCACTGCCTGTTACTCCGAAAAGCAGATGAACCTTAAAAGTATTGAAGCTCTCTACAATTTTATTAAGAGCCTCTGCTTGTTCATGTGTCAGTTTTTTATGATGAGATTTAAAATAGGTTTGGTTTTGAAGGGGCGAACGATCGACTTCAAGATGCTCAATGATTAAAATCCCTTTTTTTTCTAAGGTCTTTATAACCGAAGGGGAGCAATCTGCTTTTTCTTGAAGTTCCGTTAGAAAAATTCCCTTTTTAGTTTTAAGAAGAACATCAAGCACTTCTGCTTGTTGAGGAAATTTGGGCCTAATATCTCTCGCGAGTTCCTCGGTTTCTTCAAGCGTTTTTGCGCGTCTAACAACAAATTGCTTTTTCGCTCCTTTATGTTCGCGAATAGTACTTGGAATGATCGTTTTTAATACTTTTCTTAAAGGGCTTAAATAGTAGCGTGTCATGAAGGTGGCAAGTTGCATCAGATCGGGGGGCAATAACGCTTCGTCGAGGATTTTTGCTATTGGCTTTAGTTTTGCGAAGGCGCTTTCGTTTTTAACTTGAATGACAACTCCTTTTACAAAGCGATTTTGTAGAGGAATTTCGACAAATGCACCCACTTCGAGATCCATATTTTCTGGAATCGAATAATCAAGCGGCTTTTCTAAATTTAGGTCGATGATAACTTCGGCAACTCTTGGCATAACAGTGCCCACAATGACGCTTTTTGTTTTGGCTCTTTTAAATATAAGGAGATATCAGGAAGGGGAATAAGAGGGGTGTTTCCTAATTTTCTAAAGGTGGGTTTATGTCCGTCTTTAAGTTGTGATCTCAGATTGTCAAAACCTTCTAGGCCGTATTCACTGGCTAAGACAAGTTTATAATGTTTATCTTCCCAACGATATTTTTCGTCGACCAATTGCACTTCGCAGAAAACTCCGAGCCTTGTTTCGCACGCTTTTGCAACGGTGAGTAAAAAAGCGACATGAGGAGAGGAAAAAGCGAGGAAAATGACGGCCCCTTTTTTGGGTTCGATGGGACCTTTTAACTCTTCTGGGAGGGGAGCCATTCTATGAGGCGCTTCCATCTGATAAAAATGGCGTACATCATTTAAAGAAGAGTTATTTTTCTCTTCATTTTTTTCGGGAACAAACGTTTTTATAGGTTCCGGTTTCTTTTGAGGAGGTGCGGGTGGAGGCGTTTGCGCTTTAACGGGAGCGATTTCTTTTTTTACAGGAGGCAATGGCGCGGCTGTCGATTTAGCAATCGGTTTCGTGATAACCTTTTTTTTGCCCTCTACTCTCTCTTCCAAATCAAATCGTTCGGTTAGGCATGATTTGAAATCGGCAATAAGGCTACTTAAATCATTATGAGAAGGCGTGTGCATAGGCCTCTATTTCAGGAATTAAGTGGTTAAACCCTCTTTTTTGGTAGCGCTCTTTTAAGAACTCAACGGAATCCGAATTGACCAAACCTTCTAAAAAGGCCTCGCCTACGATTCGATCAAATTCTTTTTTATTTTTAACAAGAAACAAAATGATATTTTCATCCTCTTCAAAACGATGAAGAACTTTTTTAATGGCGAGGGGAATTTTACGTATTAATTTTATCGTTTTAAAAATCTGAGGTTTTAAAGCCTTTAACTCTTGATTTCGATAGAGGTCAATGCAATGAAGACACTCAAGCCACGCTTTATGAACGACTAAGTGAAGCGCTCTCATTTCCGTATCATCGAAATCGACTTTCTGGGAAAGAAGATCAACGGTGTTTTTTAACTTTGTTAAAACGCCGGCATCGTAAATCCAGGTAAAAATGCGTAGATAATCTTGTTCGGTGCCCGCGAGTTTCATGAGGTAGTCTGTTAATGCGCCATGAATTTGTTCAGGTGTCGTTTCGTCGGTGATAACACTCTCAATTTTAAACACTTCACCGAGCGTCCTTAAAAATTCGTGGAGAACAAACTGGAACAAAAGCGATTCGCTGTGATGGTACGAGTTAAAGACAGGTAATATCGGGCGACGCAACATAGAAATCTGAATTATGAATTACGATGTCATTAGAGGCAATACAAAACAATAAACTACAGTTTAACCACAGAGACACAGAGGACACAGAGAAAACAAGAGGACAGTGAGAGAGAATTTATTCCTTAAAAAAATTAAAAGTATTTGAGGTTTAAGCTCACTCTCACCGCCCTCTTGTTCTCTCTGTGTCCTCTGTGTCTCTGTGGTAATTTTCAGAAAAGATTAAGCTGTTGGGTGGCTTTAGCTTTCTTTGGTCTGCCGGGTTCAAAGATGCGGTCACGTCCCGAAGTTTCTTCCAAATGTCTTAAGATTTCGTGTGCGCGTTCGACTACGATAGAAGGAAGGCCGGCTAGTTTTGCCACATGAATGCCGTAGCTCTTATCGGTTCCGCCTCTAATGATCTTTCTTAAAAAGGTGATTTCTCCTTGAGATTCGTGAACGGCGATCGTGAAGTTGATCGCGCCCAGATTCTTTTCTTCAAGTTTGGTCATTTCCCAAAAGTGAGTGGCAAAGAGTGTTTTCGCTCTCTTATCTTCTTGAGTAAGAAGGTATTCGGCAACAGACCAAGCAATTGAAATACCGTCGTAAGTACTCGTTCCTCGACCAATTTCATCCAAAATAACAAGGGATCTGGGGGTCGCATTATTTAATATATTGGCTGTCTCGGTCATTTCAACCATGAAAGTGGACTGACCGCGAGTAAGATCATCCGACGCTCCGATACGAGTAAAGACTTTATCGATTAGACCCATCTGAACATTTTTGGCGGGAACAAAGGAGCCGATCTGAGCCATAATGGCAATGAGAGCGACTTGTCTTATGTAAGTCGATTTACCGGCCATGTTGGGACCTGTAATCAACATAAGACGCATGTCTTTTTCAAGATCGGTATCATTTGGAATAAAGGCCGTCGCGCCTTTTGCTTCAATAATTGGATGGCGGCCGCCTTTAATGATGAGTCTGTCGCTATGATCAAGTTCGGGTTTAATATAATTATATTTCTTAGCGACTTCCGATAGACTTAATAGAGAGTCAATATGCGCAATCGCTTGAGCCGTACGAATAATGGATTCGTAGTGAGGCTTTATCGATTCCCTTAATTTTTGAAACAGCTCGGTCTCAAGCCTTAAAGCTTTGTCTTCCGCCGTAAGCACCTTTTCTTCGTAATCTTTTAGATCAGCGGTGATGTAGCGCTCGGCATTGGTGAGTGTTTGTCTTCTTTGAAAATGCGTAGGAACTTTTTCTGATTGTCCTCTTGAAACTTCAATATAAAAACCGGAAACGCGGGTATAGCCCACTTTTAAATTTTTAATTCCTGTTTCTTCTTTAAGATTAGCTTGATAAAGCGCCATCCAATTTTTAGAGTCATGGGACATAACTTTCAATTCATCAAGCTGGGCATTATAGCCCATTTTAAAGAGGCCGCCGTCACTAACTCTTAAGGGAGGCTCTTCCACTAAAGCATTTTCTAATAGCTCTACCAGCTCAAATTGAGGTTTAAGATTCTCGTTTAATACTTCAAGAAGTGTTCCGGGATAATTTTTAAGCGCGAGCTTTATTTCAGGAATGGGTTTTAGCGAGTGTTTTAAAGCAACGAGATCTTTAGGGCCTGCAACGTCGGCGGCCACTTTCATGGTTAGTCGTTCAAGGTCATAGATCGCTTTTAAATAGGGAGTAAGCAAAGAATCTTTCATTAGGGATTCAACGGCTTCTTGTCTTGCTTGGATCTTTTCAAGAGACATTAAGGGTTGTTTGATCCAGGAGCGTAATAATCTAGAACCCATAGGGGTGTGAGTTTTATCTAAAAGCTCAAGTAACGTGTTCTTTCTGCTTAAATCGTGAATCGATTCGGTTAATTCAAGGTTTCTTTCGGTGATCGAGTCGATCGATAAAAACGCCTTTGTGGAGTAGGGTTGAACGGATAAAATGCCTTCCAAATATAAATTCAAAATATCTTTAAGGTAAGTCAGCATCGCACCGCAACAATTGATGCTCGCGTTCATCCCTTTGAGGCCAAAGCCGTCTAGGGAGTGAACTTTGAAATGATTAATCAAAGCGGGGAGAGTGACAGAATGATCAAAGCGCCATTCGTCAAGGGCTGAAATTAAAGGTTTATAGTTTTTTGCAAGTTCATCGAAAAGTGCGCTATGTTTTGACTCGAAATTTCTACCTACTAAAATTTCTTTAGGCTTAGTAAGTAAAACCTCTCTTCTCAACTCGTCAAAATTATCAAATTCGGTGGTTTTAAAGTCGGAGGTTGAGATGTCAATTAAAGCTAAGCCATAATATGTGCCCGTTTGACAGATCGATGCAAAATAATTTGATTCTTGCGCCTTTGAATTGAAGTGAGTGGCCGGAGTGATTACACGAACGACCTCTCTTTTAACTAGACCTTTCCCAGGTTTGGCTTCTTCCGTCTGTTCGGCAATCGCAACGCGGTAGCCTTTTGCCACTAACGTTTCAATATAGCCTTCCGCGCTGTGATACGGGATACCTGCCATCGGCGTTTCGCCCCTTTTAGTGAGCGTTAAGTCAAGCTCTCTTGATAAAAGGATAGCGTCTTCTTGAAAGCCTTCATAAAAATCGCCTAATCGGAATAAGAGGATGGCATCTTTATGGTTTGCTTTTATTTCAGACCATTGAACCATCATGGGAGTCATTTTTGTATCCACTTGCATGGCTAGAAAGGATAAACAATCACAGACAAATTGAACAAATAATATCTAAAGGGTATGAATAAAACATGTATTGGACTTTATATGGCCTTTTATTTGTTATCCCCGTAATTGTGTTCGCCGTTTTTGGACTGTATTTAGTTCGAAAATCTTCTTACTCGAAATTATTTGTAGATCATCATGATGTAGCGGGTTTTACCTTCGGAATTATCGGTGTCGTCTATGCGGTATTACTTGGTTTTATCGTTGTAACCGTTCAAGAAAGGTTTAACCAAGCGCATCAATCAAGCGAAATGGAAGGCAACACCTTATCAGAGCTCTATCGAGATGCGGCCGTCTTCTCTCCCGATAAAAAAGCCGAAATTGGCTTATAAGAGAATATGTCAATTCGGTACTAGTCGACGAATGGGATAAGATGGCCACCTTAACAATCAGTGATCAGACCGTTGATATAGTCAAAAAAATCTGGACTGCCTACGCTCAAATCGAACCTAAAGATCAAAGAGAGAGTATATGGCTGCAAGAGTCGCTCTCTAAGTTGAATGAATTTAGCGCCCAACGTCTGCAAAGACTATACCATGGTTATGAATCTTTGGGCGGAATGATGTGGATGCTATTAGTTGTGGGAGCAATCATTACCATTGGATTTATCTATCTCTTTTACGTAAAAAACTTTCTCTATCACGCGCTAATGACTGGACTCTTAGCCGGCCTGATTGCATTCATGCTATTTTTAGTGGGTGAGCTTGACAGAGCCTACGATGGATCGTATCGAGTCAATCCGATCGCCCTTCAAAAGGTTAAGCAGCTGATTGATAGGCTTTGAGTCCCTCGGCAATTGAAGGGTATTTATCCTTCAGGCTATGAAGGATGTCTTTTATTGCCTGAGATTTTATTTCATTTTTTGTTTTTACAAACCAATCAAGAGCATTAAATAGATAGAATACATGTTCTTCGCTTTTATAATTTAAAAGTTCCAAAACACTTAATAAATGGTGGTATTCTTTATTTATATCTTCAAGTTTAAAGGGATTATGTGGACTAGTTAGGAAAATATCTTTCATAGCAGTCAATTTATTAATTTCAAGAGCTAGAAGAGTAGACTGATCTAAATTTTCACTGGTTCTTATGCAATCTAAGCAATCGATGTAAATTTCTCTTAATTGATACTCTCGTGTTTCAGATCGTATCTCCATTAATTTTCTTCTATGAAAAGCGGTTTCAAGGGAAATGGTAGCTTGCATTTTGTTTTTTCTTATGCTGGCTCCTTCTTGAGGAACATTATATAAAAGTGATGAAAGGACTTGTACTGCTGCCATATGTCCTTTATCGGGTTGTTGCCAAATATTTAGAGGGATTTGGCAATGCAGATTTAATTCCAGAAGTTCCCAATGGCTATCTACATTGTTTATTTTATGGCAAGCCCTGTAGAGAGTTTGTAAATGAGTTTCAAACCATTTAACATTTTTTACACCTACTTCGTCCTTTAAAGCGATCAGATAGGTTTTACCTCTTTGGATATTGTAAATATTGGCTTGAAGTGTTGGGAAAAGCCCCTCCGACTCTTCAAAACCCACACTTAAATTATTAACCTCTTCTAAGGATCTTAGAGATTTAAAGTCTGAATTTCGTTCTTCAGAAGATTTAAGCGATAAGAAAATGGCTTTAGCGCTTAAAAGAGGATTATTTACTAATAGGGCATAAGCATAAAGAATTTGTGATGCCAAAAAGAATTGGTCCTCATCAAGTGATTGAAACAATTCGTTTAGAGTGCTAATTCTTTTTGCTTTTTCTTCGCAAGACAATTTTTCTGTCACAATATCATTTAAAATATCATCAACAATGTCTTGTGGAAGAAGAAAGGAAGGTAATCCAAGTCCTAAGTATACACAATCTAACCTATGAGAAAATTGATCGTAGGATTTGTGATCATATAAATTAGATTTTCGAAGATGCTCTAATGTCTCATTACGAACAAACTTGAAAAATTCATACAAATTTTGACGTTTTTCTTTTAATAGAACACCATAAATTTCATCTGATTCTTTTGTAATCGTAAGTTTATCTGAAATTTGTTCTGTAGCGCCGATTGCACCTATGCCAAAATCTTGCATTTGGAAATTCAATCTTGTTGTGTGGAAATTAATCCAATTAGTTAAACAATTTGCATAATCCGGGTCTGAAACGGCTGACTTTTTTAAATAAAAACAAGCGGTAGCAGGATCTACAAGTTTTAAAGAAACTTCAGGTGGCACTACAATTTTATCTTGAATGTCATGAATTTGCCCTCGAATGTTTTCAGTTCTAATTAAGGTCATTGCAGCCACAGAGGGAAGAAGTATTCCAAGGCCGAGCCCCATCACTCTTATTAAGGAAAGAACAACTTGAGTTGTTAAAACAATAGGTAGAATAGATATTTTTAAGGCGATCGATTTGAAAGAGGCACCTTTAAAGGCATGAACAGTCTCATGAAAAAGAATTTTACCTTCTAAAAGGACGCCTTTTGCAAATAGTGAAACGTGACTTGAGCGAGAAGGTAGTTCATTATTTTTTAAAGCCTCTCGGATTAGTTGAGCGCTAAGCCTATTTTCTTTACTTGCTTCGTATCTAGCCGTCATAAATGAATACAGCCGAATTTCAAATCAGATATGGCATTCACTAGTTTTGTGCTTTTATCGTGCGAATCTTTGGATATTTTCTTTAGCGTTATAAGAATCTCTTTATACTTATTTAAGGCAAACTCGTGGGGATCTTTTTCGGTAACTAGATTTTTTTGAAAAAGTTCCACGCCCATTTCAAGGGCAGGATTATTAAGGGATTTTACAAAATTCTCGTATGCCTCCTTAACGGCGGATAGTAATTGAAATTCATTTTTTCCGTTCAAGTGTCTGAAAGATTTAAGGGCTTTTGCTTCGCCCAATACCAGTTTTGCTTCTACCGGATCTAAACTAATGGTACGCGGCTTAGATGTTTGAACCGCCTCTTCCTCTATATATTCAAGTAGATCGGCCACATGGGATTCTTCGTTTAAAACCAATGAATAAAGATAAATTCCGGTGTGAGGAATAACGAGGCTAATTGTTATCGCAACAATTTTTAATAGATCATTTGCGAGTTGGCAAATGATCTTTATGGGCCAACCAATTAAAAGAGAGCTTACGTGAGTTCCCACATTGCCCATATTAAAGAAAATCAAATTTTTTAGAATTTCTTTAGTTTCGCAAAGAGGAGAAAACAAATTTATGGCAAACTGCGTAGGAGTCGCTATAAAGAGAGTCGCTATCATTGATACTCTATCGCAGCAGGGAGGATAAAGTTTTAATTTCTTCGCTTCATCCAAAATGTTTGCGCTAAGCCTTAAATTGATGCCCGAAAGTGAACTCATTTGTTCTCTTTCACTTTAACTGCGGTTAAAGGGATGGATCCTTCATAGAGATGCCAGTATTTTTGTACGCCACCCGGATTCGTTTCAAAAACTAAGCGTCCTTTAAGAGCTTCCGGATCCACTTCCAAGACCACGTAATCGGTTCTATTTGCCCAGTATTTATCTAAAATTCTTTGTAGTTGATCGCCGGTTGAAAAGTGGACGAATGCGTCATCATCAGATGAGAGAAAAAGCTTTTCTTTCCCCTGGCTTTTTTCCCAATTCTCCTGGGAAAGGATCTTATACAATTTGGGAGGGGGAAGGTCTGCCACAACAACTCCATTTTCGATTTTTTCAAGGGATTTAATATACATTTGTTCAACACCTTCTTTTGAATAGCCCATATTTAAGAGTGTGTAGAGAGCATCAATTGCCATTCTGTAGGAGACAACGACTACCCTTTTATTCTTAATCGAGATTAGCTCTCCAATCCAATTGCTAAAATGCTTTCCGGTATCAGGGTTGATAGGAGCGTTTTTTTCTGGAAATTCATAAAGAAGAAAATGGTCGTTTTTATGAGGTTCTGATTTTATCATAACGATCTGGGGAGACATCGTTTTAATGTCATTTATCCTCAATTGAGTGGCAAACGCCAAATATTCGGGTTCCACAGGGCCGGGATGATAAAAGGGGATTACTTCAACTAAACTAAGATCCTCATTTTGATCTATGCATATCACAAACGAAGACTGTGCCTCGCAAGAATCATCATAGACTTCAAATCCTTCCGGAATCTTTAAAGAGAAAGACTTCGCTTTGTCTGTATAGACGTTGTTCTCTACCTTGCCGGTATAAGCGGTAAGGGTGGTTGATAGGGCTAAAAACCAAATCCATTTTTTCATAGATGAACATCCTATTCGCTTTCAAAATTTGTCTCAAATATTCTTTTTTGATATAGTGTACATCATGAACAAGTAACTCTAATTTAATATTTTTTTAAACCTTTAATTTGGAGTTACTATGTTTTCATCTCAAACCCGATACCCTTTAAAAGCTCATCTAAGAGACCTCATCTTTCTAAAGAATTTTATTACGAATCCTTTGATTGAAGTGGGGGAATATACTTATTATCACGATATTAATGGCCCTGAGCTTTTTGAAAGAAATAATGTCGTGATGCCCTTTTCAGTTAAATTGAAAATCGGGAAGTTTTGTCAAATTGCGCAAGGCTCAAAATTTATTATGAGTGATGCGAACCACCCAATGAGCGGTTTTTCAACCTTTCCGTTTTTTGTGTTTGGAGATCCTATACCCAATTACGATCCAAAACTGCCTCCGAAAGGGGACACTGTTATAGGGAACGACGTTTGGCTTGGTCATCACTCTACCGTAATGCCCCGTGTTAAAATTGGAGATGGGGCCATTGTGGGCTCGTTTAGTCTGGTTACCAAAGACGTTCCACCCTACACAATCGTGGGTGGCAATCCGGCCAAAATAATTCGGCCCCGTTTTGATGAGTCCACCATTCAGGCTTTATTAGAGATCCAGTGGTGGAATTGGGATATTGAGAAAATTATCCGGAATGTTGAAGCGATTGCAGGCGCGGATCTGGATCGGCTAAAACAAGCGACTTAGTGTATTTGACAGCTAGATAATAAACAGATGTCAAAATCCCGTGCTCGATTCCCGTCAAACATTGGAAGTAAGATAAACAAAAATAAACCACAGAGAGCACAGAGAACACAGAGATAAATTGAGAGCGGTGAGAGAGGTATTTACCCAAATAAATTAAATGTTTGAGGTTAATTGCATTTCTCACTGTCCTCATTCTATCTCTGTGGTCTCTGCGGTAAAAAATAAATTTATCAAAGTTCAAAGAGAATGGTGCGCGGGCACGCGATAAGACTTAGTGTATTTGACAGCTAGATAATAAACAGGAGTCAATAGCATGCTGATGATCGCTTTATAGGCAAAAGAGAAAGCGATGACGACAAATGTGGTCGACAGCTCCATTCCTAAAACAGCGAAAAGAAAAATAAGATCCACTAAAACGGTATCGATCATTTGCGAAAAAAGGGTCGAGCCGTTTGCGCGCAGCCATAGTGAGTTACCGTTTGTTTTTGCTTTTATCCAGGCGTAAAGCTTGATGTCGATTAAAAGCGCAATCAAGTAGCTTGTCAAAGAAGTTAGGATTCTAAGATTGCTTAATCCAAAAATAGAAGAAAACGCACTGTCATTGTTGGAAGGCGTCCAAATTGCAAGTTGGATTAGACAGATGGCCACTCCATTCATCATGAGCGATAAAAAAACGATTTTGCGAGCGGCCTTTTCTCCATAAATTTCCGTTATAAAATCGCTGATTAAAAAAGTCAGAGGGTATAAAAAAACACCAAAGGGAATGGTATAATCGCTGAAAAAGGGGAGAACTACCATTTTTACTGACAACAGATTAGCAAGCACAATTAAAAGGGTAAAAAGGCTGCTGAGAGTAAGATAAAGAGAATTCATGGTTGAGGGGGGAGTTTGCAAACGAATTTTTTGACCCGTTCTCTTAATTTCGTTCTAAATTCTTCGGCCGATTCAACCCTATAGTAATTACCTGTAATAATGACATTATTATACCAAAACATTCCATCAATACTAAATATGTTCAGGCATCGAATGGTGGTTTTAGCTCCATTTAAATCTTGAGTTGACATTTTTAAAGGGCTAAGTACAACAATATTTCTAGCTAGATACTCTTTGCCATTTAGAAGATGGCTTATTGTTTCTAACACCGCTTCCCCTACGAATATATCTTTCAGAGGATCTTTAAAATGGGTATAGCTGTCACCCGGATGATGGCTAAGAAGTTCAATGCACTCATTTACAGTAAAACTGTCGACAGCAGCATCAAAAGGAAGAGGATTCATTTTTTAATTTATTTATACACGTTTGATTTTCTTTCAAAGCGACGGTCATTAAATCGGTATTCTGATGCATGTTTTTCCAGTTAGCTCTTTCTAGTGCATTAATGACTTTCCCTAATCGATCTCTAAAAAATCGAGGCGCTCCAATGACCGTATCGACAATATAAGGACGATCGATTTCGATGAACAAATATTGACCATCCTTTTGATAAAGAGAAAATAATTCACTTAAATGGGTAATCGTTTTAGTGCAACCTTCCGGAACAACGTCAGCAATTTTGCCTTTAAAAGGGACAAAATGAACATGTGAATGAAAGACGGTTTGACCGATTTTTCCATGTTCAAATATAGCAAGAGGTCCATAGATCTTTTGTAAAAGTGTCTTATATTTACTATAAATCAATTCAAATTCCTTAAATTCAGCTTCCGTATAATCACCCACGCAAACGACATGCCTTTTTGGAATAATTAAGATATGTCCTTCTAATAAGGGATGAGAATCACAGATAACGTTGAAATGAGGAGTTTCCTCTACTTTAGAGAGATAGGCCCAGCCGCTAAAATCACAATGGGGGCAGTTGGCAATGATGGAAGCTTCTGAATAGTCACTTCTCACTTTTATCCTTATCGGAAATGATGATTAGATTTTTGGAAAAAAACATCTCTTCCAATTCAGAAAAGTTCTCTTCAAAAGGGGTTCTGCCAAACCCTGTCTTTTCTAATATTTGCTTGATGACAGAAGGAGGATAGAATTTTAAATTGAATTTAAGATCAGACACGAATAGTACCTTCAGTGAAAGTAAGAGCATACCAAAAATACGTTATTTTTGGCGCTCTAGACTTTTCAAGATTACTGAGGATTTTGTTGAGAGCAGTTATTGCCTTGGCAATTATTATTATTATTATTTGTATCTGCGTAACGCACGTCAGGATTTTCGACAGGATCGTCGAATTCTTCTACGCTATATGAGCTAAATGCAAGGAAGGGAACGAGCCAGAGGAGATTTAATAGCTTGCTACACATAAGATCCTCCTTTTTCTCCCTTATAGACCTCTATAAATGAAAATGACCACCCTTTTTTTAAAGAACTGGCGGAAGCCGACTTAGGATTTAAAGTTATCTATCTCATGAGTATTTTCATGTTTCAAAGATGTGCTTTCTATTCAGTCTTTTCTTGAAGTAATTTTAATGCTTCTTTTGATTCTTCATCGCCATTGTCGGCGGCTATCTCAAACCAATATTTTGCATTTTCATCAGATTGCTCAACGCCTGTCCCTTCCAAGAAACAAAGACCCGTTAAGTATTGAGCATGAAGATGACCGTTTCTTGCGGCGATTTCAAACCAAGTGAACGCTTTCTTATCGGATTTTTCGACCCCTTTTCCTTTTAAATACAAATAGCCAATTTCGAATTGGGATTCTATATGTCGAGCATCCGCTGCAGCCTCAAAAAGTTGTGCGGCTTTTTGATCAAATTTTTCCTCATTACGAGTAGAGTATAGTTTTGCTAATTCGTAATTGACTCTAGTTCCAGTTGCTACATCGATAAAGCTAGAACAAGAAAGTTCCTCAAAACACTTTTCAGCTTCAATATTTGATTGTTCTGTGCCCCTGCCTTCTAAATAACAACAGGCAAGCTCATATTTTGCTTCATCATGTCTATTTGAGGCTTTCTCAAACCAAACAATTGCATTTTTAAACTCTTCTTTAGATTGGAGCATTAGTCCCAACTCATATTGAGAGTCAGGGTGATCTTTGTTTGCTGCTTCAAGAAACCATTTCTCAGCTTCTGCATCGGACTTTTCAACTCCGTTGCCATTAAGATAATGCATTCCGAGTTCATGTTGAGAGAGGGTATCACCTTGGGATGCCGCTTTTGTTAACCATTTAATAGATAGTTCCCCATTTCTTAAATTATAATACTTGGCAAGTGTGATCTGTGAATCTAAATGACCATTTGTTGCGGCTTTCGTATACCAATCTATTGCATCATTTTCTGATTGCTCAACACCAAGGCCAGTATCATAACAATAACCTATTTCAAATTGAGAGCCGGCGTGTCCTTCATTTGCGAGGTCTTTATATAATTTAATGACTTCTTCTTGAGGATCGTTTTGGTTCAAAAAACTTACGGCTGGATTTTCATCGGAGTGTTCACTCGATAATTTTAACCACTTAGCGGCTTCACTTCGAGAAGCAGTGACTCCTCTTCCTTCAATATACATGAGGCTCAAACGAATTTGAGCACGTCTAAAACCTTGAGTGGCACTTAATAAATGGTATTTAGCGGCCTCTTCAAACGACTGAGAAACGCCTACACCGGCTTCATAATAACTTGCTATAGAAAAAAGGGCTTCCTTGTCCTTCGATTCAGCTGCCTTACTTATATACTCAAAAGCTTTTTGGTGTTGTTTGTCTAAAAAGTATTTAAGAGAAATCTTTTTCTGAGCTTCAATATCGCCGTTGTCTGCATCTATCTTCAAACTTAAAAAAGCATTCCCATACACAATGACTTCCTTTTTTTTACCCGCCCATGCTTTAGAAAATTTTTGGGTAAAATTTGAACTACAGCAGGTGTAAATGCCAAGGGTAAAGATAGCTTTTGCTATTAACCAAATCCAGGAATCCGTTTTTCTTTCAGAATGGCCTAAATAGTAAAAACATTCATTATCACGAACAATCCATCTATCTTGAATATCTTTAACAATAAGATTGGAATATTTTGAAGGAAGTTCTGAATTATAAAATTTTATATTCATAGAGGTAAATTATAAAATAGTTTAGTTAAGATTTGATTAAGAATTCAAGCTTATATATGACTAAACTATGATAACTTTTTTTATAGCAGCTGCCCTAACAGCATCCTCTTTAGAAACATATAAGAACGACAAAAGCGGCTACTCATTTGATTATCCTGTAAGCTGGATGGTTAATCAAAAGTTAAACCCTTTTGATGTGGTTATTTATCACGATCAAGATGCAAATTTTAGTGTCATCTCAGGTCCGTTGCCGGAAGATATTACTTTAGACATCTATACGAGTGAAAACCTCAAGGGTTTAGAAAGAAATAAATCTATCAAAGATCTGAAAAAAGAAACCATCGAGATTAATGGAAAGCCGGCTATTAAAATTCAGTATTTGAAAGAAGATGATAATGCAATCATCACGCATTACTTTCTAATTCTCGATCACACCGCTTACTTAATCACAACGGGCGCAAAATCATCCGAGAACGATAAATACTTAGATATATTCAATCAAATGATCGAATCGTTTCACTTCAATCAAGATAAGAAGCCCCCCATTGATTAAGGAATCTTTTTAATATCTGTTTGAAAGATAATTATAAAATCTTTGTCAATTCGGATTTTATAAAAAGTTTTATAGCGAATCTTGCGTCCGGCAAAGTTTGAGCTGCCAACGTCAAATAATGCAGATACTCCGTGTCCGATTGTAAAGTGCCTCTCCCATCCTTATAGAGTAAAGCTAGGTTGTATTGTGCGTGAGATACACCTGCATCGGCAGCTCTTTTGTAATTTCTAAAAGCCTTTTCAAAAGATTGCTCAACTCCCAGTCCCTGCTCATATAAAATCCCTAAGTTGTTATAGGCTTCCATATTTCCCAGATCGATGGCTAACACGTAGTATTTAATAGCTTCTTGATAGTCTTGCTTAACATCATAAATCCTACCTAAGTTAAAAAGAGCGTCATCCTGGTCCTGGCTGGCGGCTTTTTTTAAGTAGTGAATAGCATCCTTCTCAGATCTTGGGATGCCTAGCCCATGATAATAGGCGCATCCTAACATATATTGGGCTTCTTTTGATCCAACAGCGGCGGCCTTTTTAAAATAGCCGAAAGCAATTTCATGAGACTGTGCCACCCCTAAACCATTTGAATAGCAAATTCCTATGGCGTAATCAACAACATCAATATTAAAAGATGCAAGCTTACAGAAGTAATCAAAAGCCTTTTCAAATGATTGTTCAACCCCTCTTCCGTTAAAAAAGGCATAAGCTACCTGCATTATCCCATTTAGATGGCCCATGTCAGCAGCAATTTTAAATTGATTAAACGCTTCTTTAGAATTTATCTGAGACGCTTGTCCTTTTTCAAAATGATAATCAGCTTGTTCGCTAGGAGAAATAAATTCAGCCCGAATCTTTATTGCCTGTTGTTTTCTATCTCTAGAAACGGGTTTAGAGTTGTTTACTTCTCCAATCATACTCTCTAGTTATTAGAGAAGCTTTTGTTTATCAATAGAAAGTTTTTCCATAGATTTTTAAAGGTTTAAGGCCTCTAGATCATCGATA
>JAGVJG010000140.1 GCA_020051235.1 Parachlamydiales bacterium
CCCGTGCCCGATTCCCGTTAAACGTTGGTCTTCACCTGCATACGTTCAAATATTAATGAAAGCGGTACTTCCGATGTTTGACGGGAATCGGGCACGGGCACGCACGCGGGCACGGGCACGTTTAAAGTTACCAAATGTAAGGAACGAGTCTGTACGGAACGCGTTCGCAGTAGAGTTTCCAGGCGGGGCCATACTTTTCACTGCAGCGCATTTCATCGCGGATACAACGGTGCACCAGCAAGATAGAAAGGAAGAAAAAGTAGAAATAGGGGAACAGGTGGGAGGTTCCACATGCGAGGCTGTAGGCGAGAGAAAGCAGCAGGTCGCCCGTATAATTAAAGTGGCGAGCTTCGCCCCACCAACCTGAGAGTAAAAGTTTTGCTTCTCGTCTGGTTTTATCTGAGGTGTAGTAATAACAAGAAATACATTTTGGCTCTTCTCCCCAGATTGGGGCCTTATCATCCGTTCTGAATTGATCTTTCTGATTGTTGCTGCTTGCAAAGATATAAAATCCAATCAGACCCACTGTGAGTACAAATGTAAAATAGGATGGAGATAACTCAACGGGATTGAATACCAGAAATAATCCCTGAAGCGTGTACATGTAGGGGAGCCAAACGAGATCTCCCCACGCCAACATCCAACCAAAATGGTCGTGATGAATGTCGATCGTTTTCAAATACCACGACTCTTTCCAGAAAAAATAGAGAATGTAAAGAAGTTGGAAAAAATTAACCAAAATCATCGAGTTTGTGACAGCCCCATAAAGACTATACTGGGCAGAAGCAAATGAAAGATTGATGATTGACCAGGCAATAATTCCAGGTCTTCCGTTAAAGAACAGTTTTAAATCTATAAAGCCGATTCTTGGGTTTAACTCGATTCCCATAAAATAATTGTAGAGCTTACTGCTACTAAACTTTCGATCATTTGAGTAAGAGGGGAAATAATAAGCTTTTATGTAAACGAAAGTGGCAAGAGAAAATCCGGCAATGTTTAACAGCCAAAGAAGTTCACCCCAATGATCAATGACAATAGTGGGTGAAAACCAATCAAAATAAAAAGCGCCTAAAATAAAGGTGACATTAGAAATAACCCAAGCCTGTAGGCCATTTATATTATAGGAAAGTTTGTTGCCTGCCGGTGTAATCGATCCTGTGCTTCTTCCTCCTTTGTATCCTTTTAAAAACGTATGAAGAATATCGGGTAGCAACGCAAGACCGACTTGAAAAGTAAGCCAACAGCCCAAAATCGTAAAAGTTTTTGCTGTGGGAAGAGGAATATTTGCAACTACTTGTAGGTTGAATAAAGGTTTAATGAGGTCAGCATCAAAAAAGAAAGCGGATATAAAAAAATAAAAAACGAGAAGGGGAGTACAAGTTATTACCAGCAAACAGGAAATGAAGGTAAAAAGGCTAACTGAACTAGAGCGACCCCATGATTGAGCGATTGATTCACTTTTAGCTGACACGCTCATTTCGGGTTATCTCCTTTTTCGTTGGGGAAAATTTTTTATATTTAATAACGAAAAAGGGATCAAGCTTTAAAAATAGGGGTGATTAAAAGTCTCACCCCTTTTTTTCACTTTATTCTTTTACGCGATGTTGGACATCAACGAAACCAAAATAAAGCGAAACTATTGCAACAGTGGTGTGGAATAAATTATCGGCCATATTGTTGGCTATAAAGCCAAATATGGGGGCATCCCCATAGTAGAATCCCAATACAGCAAGAACAGCATAAATCACACCAAAGACTTGAAAAAATGTCCGAGCATGTCCTTGCGAACCTGCCCAAATAGCCACGACCCCTGTAGCCACGTGAAATAAATTATGCCATAAATTTACGTGGAATAGGCCGAGAAGTAATCTTCCTGGAGCGGTGGCGGGAATAAATCCCATCACTCCGGCTGCGAGGAATAATAAACCAAACACATAAGCGATGTTTTTTAACATACTGCCTCCGTGTAAGAGTCCCTATATTTATTATAAATCTTTTGTCAATTTATTATAAGTGACTCAAATGCAGGGGATTGGCCTTGTTTGTGCCTAGGGAATACAATAGAGATATGGCTAAAATTCATGTTGGAACATCGGGATGGTATTATCCTCATTGGAAACATGTCTTTTATCCGGATGATTTACCAAACGAAGAAAAGCTTCATTTCTACTCCGATCATTTTAAAACGGTGGAAATCAATAATACCTTCTACCATTTACCTAAAAAAGAAAGCGTCAAAAACTGGTATAAACAAGTTGGAAAAGATTTTATATTTTCCGTGAAGGCAAGCCGCTATATTTCTCATATTCTTCGATTGAAAGAGCCTGAAAAATCCTTAGGAAAATTTTACGAATCGCTTGATCCCTTAAAAGAAAAATTAGGGCCCATTCTGATTCAACTTCCTCCCTACTTTCCAAAAAATCTTGAAAGACTAAAAGCTTTTGTTAAACATCTTAGAAAAAAACAACTCCACGTTTTTGAATTTCGCCATGACTCTTGGTATGAAGAAGAAGTTTATGATGTTTTAAGAAAACATAATATTTCTCTTTGTTTTACCGATTTGACAGGGGAAATATCACCTCAAATTGTAACAGCCGATTTTGCTTACTTTCGTCTTCATGGTCCAAAAAGATATAGCGGCTCTTATAGTGAGAAGGAGATAAGCTCGTGGAAAAAGATGGTTTTAGATCTCTTTAAAAAGAAGGTATCTTGTTATTGCTATTTTGATAACGATGCTAAAGGCGAAGCGGTTGAGGATGCGAAAAGACTCTTAGAAAAGGTTATAAAGGCCCGAAGGCCTCTATAACTACAAATCGATTATTTATTTACAGTGATTTGGTTTAAAATTTTCTTAACGCCAGGAACGTTGTTCACTTCTTTTTCGATAGCATCTTTATCTTGTTGCGAACCTACAGTACCAGCTAAAGTTACAATACCACCGCTTACACGGATATTTAAATTATATTGTTTGTAAGCTGCTTTAACTCTGTTTTGAATTTGATCTTGGATAGATGTGTCTGAATTGGCGTTAGCAAGAGCCGCATCACTATTCGCTAAGCGAGGATTTTGTTGGTTTAAGTTAGGGGCGTTGTTATTCCAGTTATTGTTATTGAAATTGGTGTTGTCGTTAGGTGCATTATAGTTATTATCTCTTTCGAAGTTAACGCGTGTGTCAGGTCCTGATTGTTTAGGAACATATTGCATTTGCGGGTTGCTTTGAGCAGGGCTATTTTCCCAGCCGGATTGTGGATTATTTTGATAGTTAGACCAAGAACTTTGTTGTTGGCTAGATGTGTCATATGCTGCGCTGAGCGATGCAGCAACAGCAAAGGTAGCTAATAATTTAAACATAGGGGTCCTCCAAATAGTTTTTTACCGTAATCCTTTTCTATAGTTTATTAATTATATTGTCTAGCTAGTCACTGTTGTTAAAATAAATAGTTTGTTAGATTAATTAAAACTAATACATTAAGTGACAGACTTTTATGCGATGCTTGCATTCAAGGCGACTAGCAACGCTTTTAATGTGGGTAAGTTCATCTTTTTAAATGCAAGTAAGGCAGGCTCGCTTTTAGGTTCGAACTTTCCCCAGAAAGATCTAAGTCCATCAAGCTTATAGATTCTCGCGGCCGTTAAATAGCCAAAACGAGCGATTTTTGTGGTAATGGGGTTAAGGCCACTTAACTCTTTGATAGATCGAAGGGGAATCATTCCAAAAGAAACAAAGGGGCAATCTTCTTCCCTCAATTTATCAAGCGCGCTTATCACTAATAACTCAGGCGTTCCATGGGGAGCTTCAGGGGTAATCATTAAACGATTCATCAACCAGCCCGATCGGGCTTGTAGTTGGTTAATTAAGAGGATGCCCACAACCTTATCATGGTGTTTTGCGTAAAACCATCTTTTGCCGAATTTATCTTCAAATAGACGGACATTTGAAATGTGAATTTGAGGTCCCTGCCTTTTTTTTAGCCAAGCTTCCCCGACTTTTTCTATTTCTGCCTCTAACTCAGGATCAAACGAAGTATATTCTTCAACAGTTACGCCGTCTTTCGTCGCATGTCTAACTTTGCGTCGGATTAAACTTCCCTTAGTGCCTGTATGATCAAAGGGATTTTCTCTTGGATCTAAATAGGGCACTTCGCCGATTTCGATAAAAATGGAATAGCCGTATTTGGTTAGGACATTCTTACAAAAAGAAGGAGAAGCAATGACGTATAAGGTTTGAAGATTATTCATTGTACAATAATTTTCAAAAGAGCTTGTCAACGCTTCCAGGTCATTTTTACTGCAGACCGGATCTCCAAATACAACCGCATAATTTTGTATAAGTCGATACCCTATCAATCCCTCAATGGTTGGGTCTTGATAAAATTGACAAGAAGGATCGAGGATGGCGTCGGTGGTGGCGCCTCCAAACTTCCTTACTAGCTCAATTTGTGTTTCTCGGGCATTCTCGACTTCTGTTTGCATTTATTTCACATATTGTATCGATCGGTTTGGGTCTTTCTAGGAATTTTATCAATCAAAATGTAGATAAATTCCTTCCATTCCTTCTGATTAATTGCAGGGAATATTAAATTGGGATCAATACCTACTTTTTCGGCAAAAATGGATATCATTTCAGGAGTTAAGTTATTACGATTTGCTTCTTCTTCCAGCGTTTTTTTAAAGCCCCCAATAAATTCATCTCGGATCCAGCTTCTTTGTGAAATAGCATGCGCACAGACTTTCATTTCTTCATCGGTAAAGATGACTTTCAAAAATTGAAGGGGATGTACATTGTCAATCCGATCACCCGCTTTTTTTAAGGAGGATTTTGCTTTTGCAATCTTAACTAAAGAGCTTTCCCCAAGAGTGGTGAGAATATATCTCATATCATCTACTTCTTTTGCGGTTGGATCTTTATAAAAATTGCGAGTATTTAAATTAGCCGGCTGTGAAAGGTCGGAAGCCTTAAAATCGACAATAAATTCATCTTTTTTCCCAAATTGATGGATTTGATCGATAAATTCGTTTTCAACATTTACAACTTCAAGTTCCCCTTCAGTTGTTCGAACGACAATCTCTTCAGCGTAACACGTAAAGGCGAGAGTGAGTAGCAGTAGGCGAAACATGTAAATCCTTCATTCAAAACTTTCTAAAATTCTTTATTACATATGTTGAATTTGGTACAAGGATTTATCTTTATGATGAGACTGATTTATTTACTCATTTCGGTTTTTTGTTTGAATGCGGATGAATGCTATCCGAATAACTCTGTGTATATTTCCCCGGAAGTTTATCACGTAAAACGTGAGCGCAAAGGGGGAACAATTCAAAAAGGGACGCTTGGTGGTGTTCGTATTGGGTATGATCGGTTAAAGCGATATGGTTGGTATGTCGGATTAGAAGGAAATTATGGATACGGCACACTTAAAGGCCATAATGCCTCCGACGATACCATTAAGTCCCATTTTAGCGATTTATGGGCGGATGTTAGATTTGGATATACCTTTCA
Organism: Parachlamydiales bacterium; assembly: GCA_020051235.1. Classification (GTDB taxonomy): domain Bacteria; phylum Chlamydiota; class Chlamydiia; order Chlamydiales; family Parachlamydiaceae; genus CAZABG01. Next base: position 5,501 of record JAGVJG010000140.1, read on the forward strand.
GCAAAAATGTGGGTTTCGACTGGCATTTACTCCTTTTGTTGGAGTAGGATATGGGCAAGAGAAAAATGAATTTATTAGTCCTAGCCCCTTACATCTTCACTTCAAGACAAAATACCGCTTTGTAGAAGCCGGGTTTTTAAGTTCGGCTCAAGTGACTGAAAATTTGAACGTAGGTCTTCGTTTTAAGGCGTTATTTCCTTATGAGCCAAAATGTGATGTCTCTAACGATCCTAATAATGATCCGGTAAGGCAGAATATAGGAGAGCGTTTCCAGTATCGAGTGGATGTGCCTATCATCTATAGTTTATGTGAGCCATTTAAAGTTGGCTTAGTGCCCTTTTATGAATATCGTTTGTTTGGCAGCCACGTGAATTACCCCTTTGATTATTTCAAAACCAAAATCCTCATTTGGGGTGCTATGCTTAAGATGGAATACGATTATTAATAAGCTACAGGATAAGGATTTCTTTCTTCAAATCCTCTTTGATGCCAGTATGGATAAGGAAGCGTACGCTTTGTTACTTGATCTAATCTTTTAATGTGATCATCACTTAATTTCCACCCGGCAGCGCCTAAATTATCAAGCAACTGTTTCTCATCTCTTGCTCCAATGATCACATTTGCGACAGTAGGTCTTTGAAGAAGCCAATTGATGGAAATTTGCGGAATGGTTTTTCCTGTTTCTTTTGAAATGTCTTTTAAAACATCAACCACATCAAATAAAAATTCATTGTCGACAGGAGGACCAAAATCGGCAGTCGCATGAAGACGACTGACGGCAGGTATTGGATTATTGCGATCGATTTTGCCGGTCAAACGACCCCAACCGAGCGGACTCCAAACCATGGTTCCGATTCGTTGATCAATGGCGAGAGGCATCAACTCTGCTTCATAGTCTCGTCCTATTAAAGAATAGTAAGCTTGATAAGAGATGTATCGTTCTAGGCCGTATTTTTCAGAAATAGAAAGTGACTTCATTAGATGCCAGCCAGAAAAATTAGAGCAGCCAATATAGCGGACTTTTCCACTTTGAACGAGATTGTCTAATGCCCTTAATGTTTCATCAATGGGAGTGGTCGCGTCAAAGCCGTGCATTTGATACAGATCGATATGATCTGTGCCGAGTCTCTTTAAGCTCGCTTCACACGATTCAATAAGGTGGTAACGTGAAGAGCCTACATTGTTAACGCCTTCACCAAAGCGAAAAGTCGCCTTAGTGGCTATAAGAACTTTTTCTCTTCTTCCTTTTAGTGCGGCTCCCAAGATTTCTTCGGAGGCCCCCGTTGAATAAATATCAGCGGTATCAAAGAAGTTAACTCCATGTTCAAGGCAAATATCGATCAGCCGGGAAGCTTCTTTAACATTGGTCTCTCCCCAAGCTTTAAAAAGCTCGCCTTTACCACCGAAAGTTCCTGTTCCAAAACTCAAAACAGGGACCATTAACCCACTATAACCAAGCTGTCTATATTCCATTTCCTCATGTTAATGTGATTTTTAAATTAACGCAATTAAGGTGATAATTTATTCTACCTAATAAGGAGATCCCTTATGACTAAGACTTTAAATTCGAATCAGTTTGTTTTGGGTGGAGATTTGAAAATCAATCGCCTAGGTTTCGGTGCCATGCGAGTGACAGGTCCGGGGGTGTGGGATTATCCTAAAGATGTAAAAGGAGCGATAAACCTCTTAAAGAAAGTCGTCGATATGGGTGTAAACTTCATTGATACGGCAGATAGCTACGGTCCTGAAGTCTCGGAAAATTTGATTAAAGAGGCGCTCTATCCTTATCCGAAAGATTTAGTGATTGCCACTAAAGGGGGATTGACAAGGCCGAATGCTCAGAGGTGGGAACCTGTAGGACGCGCTGAATATATTATGCAATGTGTGGAAATAAGTTTGCGAAGGTTAAAAGTAGATCAAATTGATTTATACCAACTTCATGCAATCGATCCTCAAGTACCTCTCCAAGAAACGCTCGGCGCCCTTAAGCAAATGCAAAAACAAGGAAAAATAAGACACATCGGACTTTCTAATTTCTCGGTTAGAGAAATTGAACAAGCAAAAGAGATTATAAAACCTGTATCCATTCAAAACTTATATAACCTTGCCAATCGAAGATCGGAAGATGTCTTAATGTATTGTGAAAAGCATAATATGGGATTTATCCCTTGGTATCCTATTGGAGATGGGCAATTAGTTAAAGGTGCTATTGCAAAAATGGCAGAAAAAAAAGGCGTAACGCCTGCACAGCTTGCCCTTGCATGGCTTTTAAAAAGATCCCCTGTTATGATACCAATCCCCGGCACTTCCTCGCTTGATCATTTTAAAGAAAATATGGGGACTTTGCAGGTAGAATTAACGGATACCGAATTTAATGAACTTGAATCTCTCTATTAAAAAAGATGAGTTGAAACTGGATCAAATCAAGCGGCATATTTTCTTGTGCTGTCCGACGAAACCCAAGTGTTGTAACCATGATCAAGCTCAAGCTTCATGGGAATTTTTAAAAAGCAGACTAAAAGAATTAAAGTTGGATGAACAAGGAATATATCGTTCAAAGGCCGACTGCTTAAGGGTTTGCATGCAAGGGCCTATCGCCGTTGTATATCCGGAAGGGGTTTGGTATCACTCTTGTACACCTGAAGTGCTTGAAATTATTATCCAAGAACATTTAATTGGAGGAAAGCCGGTAGAAGCTTATCGGTTTGCAGGAGAGTTATGAGCGAATCAAGTTTTAAACTAAAATACCGTGGTTCTTTGCCCTGGTTGATCTTTTGGCTCATTATCTTTTTCCCTGTTGCCTTCGTTCTTTTGTTAACAGGAAGTTCGTTTCGCATTAATGATACGGTATATGATTTACAATATGACGGCTCAAGAGGGTGGCTCGCTTTTTGGACGGTTATCTTTTTCCCCGTCGCTTTCATTTTGTTATTCGTGAATGGTTATTCCGTTAAAGTTGTAAAAGATGAAAGCTAGGCCCTTAATTATTGCTGTGATGTTTATTGGCTTTATTATAGGCGCTTTAATTTATACCTTCTTTTTTCCGCCTTTAAACTAATCCCAAGAAGGCTTTTGACGTAGAGATTTTTTGCTTGATTCTCTCTTTTTCTTGACGTGATTTTTGTTTTTAACCGATTTAGGAACCTTTGTAGCGATTCTTTTGGGTTTTTTATAATTTAATAATTTAATTTTACTTCTAAGTTTGCGAAGGCATTCCTTTCGATTCAAATATTGACTTCTTTCGCTTTGACTATAGGTAACGATTCCCGTAGGGATGTGCGTAAGCCTGACGGCGCTATCGGTTTTGTTGACATGCTGCCCCCCGGCACCGCTTGAGCGAAAAGCTTCAAGCTTACATTCTTCTAGTAATTCGTTGTCCTCTGCTGGTATAATTATCGCCATTTGTTACACTTAATATTATGACTGCTATTGATACTTATAATCCATTATCACCTTTTGGTCCTGTAATATA
>JAGVJG010000102.1 GCA_020051235.1 Parachlamydiales bacterium
AAACCAAAGTCTTTCAAGTCGAGTTAAGACCTCTTTCCACTTTCATTACGCATATTCCTTCTATTGAAGTCTCTTCTTTTGATCCTAAGACTGAAACTTATGTCATTCAACAAAGCGATCCGATTGCGTTGAACATTTATGCGAATGAAAAGGCTCAACCCTCCCCTCCTCCCACTCAACCGGGACCGCCTCCACTCCCTGAGATCAATGAATGGCCTAAACCCACGCTTTCTCCGGCCCAGTTTCAAGGGCATCCGGCTCAACTTGATGATTTAACAACTCCTTGGATAGGGACTCCTTGGGTCCTGTGGATTGTCCCGATTGGAGTAGGATTATGGACATTACAAAAGTGGGGCTATCGCCGTTGGCAACAAAGACCTAAACCCAAGAAGTGGAAAAGCGAGGAGTTTTTACAGCGCGCTTTAAAGGCGCGTAGCGATTCTTTGGAAAGTGTTCATTTGCTCGAGCAGGCCCTCTGGTGGCGTTTATGGGAAAAAGGAATTTTAAAACAGGGAGTGGCTCAAGTCGATAAATTACCTGAAGAGGGTATTTTAAAATCAGTGCGTGACTTGCTTTTACAACTCCAAACGCTGCAATATAGTCCGCATCAAACATTTGATTTAGTTAGCGTACAGCAACACACCAGGCAAGTATTTCAAGAGATTTGAACGAACGAAATAGTGAGATTAGGTTCATATTTGACAAATCGATATCATATGTGCTATCGTTTGAAATATGAGCAAATTCGAAAAAATAAAACAAAAGATAAAAAACGGACAATCCGTCTCTTATGAAGAGGCTGAAAGCGTTTTGTTGAAGCTGGGGTTTGATGTGAGATCAAGAGGTTCTCATCACGTTTTTTCAAAAGATGGGTATGAAAAAAACATCTCCATCAAAAAACGTTCTGAGCTTTTACCCTATGAACCTATCTCACTATTTCCTTTGCTGATCTTTCTGCTTTTTTTGGCATCTTTTTATTTTCTTTTTTCGGCCATCTTAATTAAGATTGTCCGAAAAAAGAAAATAAAAATCTGCTCAAAAATCGCAAGAAATCTCAACAAAGGAAATAGTGAGATAGGTTCATCAGCTTCGCCTTATAGAGGAGGTTTTAAAAAATCATGAAGAATAAAAAAAATTTAGATTATTACTTAAATCTCCCTTGGACTTATACGATTGAAACCGAAACCTACAAAAAGTCCACCTATTATATTATACGAGTAAACGAACTACCCGGTATTTGTACAGATGCTGAAGACCTAAATGAGGGGATGGAAGGCATTAAAGAAGCAATTGCCTGTGCGATTGAAATATACCTGCAACGTGGTGAACCGATACCCGAACCAATCGATCGAAATCAATACAAAGGAAAGATTTTATATAGAACAGATAGTGCACGTCATTATCTTCTCGCTAAAGCATCTAAACAAATGCATAAGTCTATTAGCAGGACGTTGGATATTCTTGTTGATACTGGAATTAAACAATTGAGAATCAATCCATAATTAGGCTATGTGAGCCAAATGAAATGAATCTAAATACTGAGCAATCCAAAGAAGATGAACGCACGGCACTTGCGCTTGAACGCACTCTCTTAGCGACTGAACGCACTTTCTTGTCTTGGATTCGAACAGGATTAACCAGCGTAGGAATCGGCCTTGCTATTGCACGCTTATTGATCTTTCAAACGACCGAGGCTACCCATACCGCACGTCTAGTGGGGCATTTGCTGATTTTATGGGGAGTCGGCATTTTTGTGTGCGCTTTGATCAACTATCGACGCAACTATCAAAAATTAAGCCTTTCTATGCCCTCGTTGCGTTCATTGACCGGATTAACCTTGATGACCCTTATTTTGATTATTTTGTGTTCTATTCTGTTTTGGATTGTGATGAGTTAACATGATGTTTTTACTTTCTCTGTTTTTTTCCCTTTCCGTTTCCCCTCTTTGGGGAACACCTCTTACCCTCTTTCAAGAGGCGAATGCTAGCTACCAACAGGGCGAAAAAGCCACGACTTTTGAAGAACGTCGACACGCATTTAATCAAGCCTTATTTCTTTACAGTCAAGCTGAAGAACAATTCGGCACCTCCAACGCCACCCTAAATCACGCGTTGGCCGATAGTTATTTTCAATTAGGGGAATACCCATGGGCCATTTTGTATTATCAACGTGCCCTCAAACAAGATCCCCGGAATGCTCTTCTTAAGACCCTTCTAGAAGAAACTCAACAAAAAGCGGGATTACCCATCACCTCTCATGATTTCACCCTCACTCAACAACTGCTATTCATCCCTTTTTTATCTCTTTCCCAGCGCTTTGAAGTGTTCTTTTGGATCGCTTTACTCACTCTTCTCGTTTGTGTCACGGCCATTTGGCTTCCTTATACGTGGATGCATCGACTAGCGACTGGCTGCGTGATTTTAGCTTGTTTAGGGTTGCTGAATCTGGGCTTTTCTTATTATTTTACCCCTCTAGAAGGAATTATTGTCACCACAACCGGTCTGTATCGAGAACCCAGCGAACAACAGCCTCAAATTGCTAGTGACCCCCTTTTGGCTGGAACTCAAGTCCACGTCTTACAAGTCTTATCTGACGGAAACTGGTTAAAAATTGCTGATTCGACAGGATTAATCGGCTATGTGCCGGTTTCTAACTTACGTTTGATTTAAAAGAGAGAAATTATCTTTAATATTGCTCTAAATACCCATTTTTAATGCGAAAAATGGTATAATCGATAGGTGAAGAGATATAAAGCATTTTTATAAATTTCGTTTGAAATTTAAAGCTGTATTGTCTATATTTTAAACCTTAAACATCCTCTACATTTAACCTATTTAATTTTATGAATACTATAGAAAGACGTGCTTTATATAACTTATTACGGATGAACTGGCTCAGTGATCCCACTCTTGCCATCGAACCTTGGCAAGTGGAAGATTACCGTGCCCTTTCCTTACCTACTTTATTTGAGCAACTGAAGCCGTTTAACATCCAGCTCGACCGCCTAGCATTTATTGCTTATGCCGATCAATGTGATTCTCCAGAAGATTTCACCGACCATTTAGTGGAAGATCGCTCCTTCAAAGCCGCTCAAGAAGACCGCATTTACCTTCTGATTTTCGAACTTTGGCGGCGCTTAATGAGCGAAAAACCTTCTCTTTCTGTCTTGTGTAATGAATTAGACTATCACATTTATCTTTACGATCATGGAAATGAAAATATCCCCTCTCCTGCTCTACAAGACGCTCTGACCCGTTTTGTAGAAATCTTGGACGAAAATGTAGATGAAGGCATTCCTCCTCAACAAGCCTTTAACCTCATCTCCACCTACTGTGCAAACGATATCGAGACATTCTTATATGATTTTATTTCCGAACAAATAGAGGAAGGTAATGAATCTTATGCACAGGAACTGTTAGACAATTTTGACATTTATTTAGCAGACAATAAATGGTTTAAGTTATTAAGGATGGGATTATTAAATCAAACAAACGACAAACTCGCCCATAAACTCCTCTTGCAAATGATCGAAGAGTATGTAAACGAAAAAGATCTCGACTTTAACCTGGAGCTTCTCTCTTTTATGACTGAAATGGGAGATCCAGCCTCTTTCCGCTTAGTCATTCAACACACGTTGCCCTTGATACGACAAGAAGAAGAATTCCATGATCTCCTTGTCATTTCCATCGATTATTTCCATCGCTTAGACAAAGAACAACAAGAGAGCCAGCTCCACTCTCTGACTCATACACGCACACAACGCGCGCTGATCGATCCCATTGACCCCAATGATCCGGATTTACATCGCTTGGCCCATCTTTTCGACCTCTAATTCAACCACTAATTCGTCCAAAATCGCTTCTTTTGAAATTTTCTTATTGTCGTTAAACTGCTTATCCTTAAATAGTTTTAAAAAATTAAGAATTTTTTTTAATTTTATTGAACTAGTTTAAAATGAAGAGCTTAAAAAAAAGCCT
>JAGVJG010000097.1 GCA_020051235.1 Parachlamydiales bacterium
AGACATACCTAACCCTAAAGGGCTAGGTATAAAGGATTAGTTAATATTGGGGAATGTTAAAAAGCCGGGAAAGGGTAAAAAATACCCCCTCCTGGTACATACTACCGAACTGCCCCTGCCATTTTTTTCCTTTTAGCGGCAACGACTAAGAAAGCCATGACTGCCATTAAAAGATAAGTAGCAGGTTCTGGAACTGGGACCAACTCAACTACTACGAAGATATCATTGAAGTCTCTATCGGAGTAGGCAAGAGGTAAATCTTCCCAACCAATTAAGTAATAATTTGTTCCGATGAATTGAACCATTTTCATATGTTCAACTCCGTCGCTGTTTTGTGCTATACTGTTCCAGAAGATACCTTTATCAGGACCTGAAACAGCGCCGTCCGCAGCATCGCTTGCTACGAAGAGATTAAGCGGTGTTCCTTGAGCCAATACTCCCAAATCAACATAATTTCCGTTTACTAATGCTGCATAAGGAGCATTAGGATCAGAAGGATTTGGATTAGAAGCATTTACACTTGCATTCGCAAAGATTAACTCTGCACTTCCGGGATTTGTAGTAAAGTTACTAGAAATACCAAGAGTGTTATTGAATGCAGCACTATTATTAACAAAATAAAATCTTGCTTCTGCAGCACTAGACTGAAGAAGGTTAGTAGGATCTGTGATTACTAACGTTTGACCGGTGTTAGTTGGGTTAAACGGAGCACTAACATCACCTATATAACTATTAATAGTAGGGGAAAATGCTTGATAGGCTTGCGATTGAGCGTCAGAGCCTGGAGCTTGGACCGGACCTACAGTATCGAGGCCTAAGGGGTTCGCGCTCAAGGATGATATAGCTATCAATCCTGTAACTAATGCAGTAAATAATTTTACCATCGATACCTCCTTTCGAGATAAGGAGGAAGAGCAAGCTCTATGCCAAAGATCTAATCTTTAAATGCCCAAGCTTTTAGGGAAGGATATTTATGTAAGTCCTTGACGGTAAGTAGCATGTAAAGAGCGGTTAGCAGATTGCCCCCGAGAATGAAACCTACGGTCCAAAGTAGGGCTATAAAAAAGCGCTCTCTCAAAAATACCCACATAGAAAAAAAGGCTAGTCCTAAATAAAGGTCAAAAATCGTGACTTTAATCCAATTTTCATTCCAGAGTCTATTAAATGCGGTTATAAAAGATTCCTGGCTTTGGCTATAATATATTAAGAAACCAAGATTTAATATTATAACGAATAAAATAAACATTAAAAGACGCGAAATCCACATAAATGTCTCGTAACACAAATCCTAGATACAATGCCAGAATTACCTGAAGTTGAAACCCTCGTCCGTTCTTTGAAAGTCCTTGTGGGTGAGATGATTACCCAAATCGTTGTACTTAACAAAAAATCCTTTATTGGAGATCCCAGACAAGTTATCGGGTTAAAGATCTCAAATGTGGAACGAAGAGGAAAGTATATTCGTCTAAGGTTTGTATCGGGAGAATATCTATTTATCCATTTAAGAATGAGTGGTCGTCTTTTTTTTAAATCCCAATTTAAAGAAGGAACCAAGCACGAACACGTGGTTATTTATTTAAGCTCTCATCGTGCGCTAATCTTTCATGATACGAGAAAGTTTGGAAGAATAGAGTTTGTTAAAGATGCGAAGGATGTTGAAGATAAGTTAGGTTTCGAACCTTTTGATGAAAAATTGACTCCTTCTGTTATGGAGCAGTATTTCAAAAAGAAAACCAAATGCATTAAAACGATGCTGCTCGATCAGAAGTTTATTGCAGGCCTTGGAAACATATACGTGGATGAAACTTTGTTTGAAGCGCATATCCATCCTTTAACTTTATGCGCTTCACTAAAAACTAAACAAATTAAATCAATTTTAGAATCGATTCGTAAAGTATTAAATAGAGGAATCGATTCGCAGGGAACCTCGCTTGGAAACGGTCTAAATAATTACTCTTTACTAGATGGATCATTAGGAATGCATCAGAGTAAATTGAAAGTTTATAAGAGAGAAAATCAGAGCTGCTCTATTTGTAAGACGATTATAAAAAAGATAAAAGTGGCTCAAAGAGGAACTCATTTTTGTCCTTCTTGCCAGCGAACAAATTGACGCTGAATAACTTAAAGAAAAACTAAACTATAAAGCCCTTTGCCTATTAAATTAGGCATATGGAATTTGAATTATTTCACATCTTAATCTTCGTCATACCCTTTGCGACAGCCTATTTTTTAAAAGCTTGGTCAGGAAAAAAAAGCTATCTTGACTATCTGATCCCTCACTTTGTTTTTTTTAATGTAGCTCTACAAGGAATAATGGCGGGACTAACTCAGATCTTCAATCCCCATCTCGTAGCTGAATATTTAAACTGGCCTTTTAGTCCTTTTATATATGAATTGGGTTTTGCCAATTTGGCCATGGGAACAGGAGCGTTATTTGCTCTTTTTTTAAAAGATTTAACGGCCGTTTGGACAGCCGCTGCGATTTATGGACTATTCCTATTTTTTGCCTTTATTAATCACATTTTACAGCTCTATTTCGAAGGCAATTTTAGCGCGGGTAATGCAGGAGCCGTCATGTTTACTGATCTGCTTACACCCGTCACCTTAGCGTTATTATTTTATCTTTTAAGGAGAAACAAATGAAAAAAATGATTCTTTTAACAATTCCCTTTCTTTCTTTGTTTGCGGAAGAAGAAGGGCCTGTTTGCAAAAAATGCCAGATCATTCGTGAATACAACGCAGCCCATCCTGAAAATAATTATCAATATTACGATGACTATATTAAGGATTTGGAAAAAAAACGCGCACAAGGAAACGCAGAAACTCCTAATCCAAAAGACTTAGGATATACCCCTAAAAACTAAAGTCCGAGTTCTTTCTTTAATTGAATTAATTCCGCTTCTGAAAATTTAGAATCTATTTTTGCGAGAAAATAGGTTCTAAAACCAATTTCATTAATCCTTAAGAAAATCTTCTTTACCAATTCTATTTTAGAAGGAATTTCTAATTCTGACTTGGGTTGTTCAAGGCAGATATAATTGATCGCTTTTTCAGTTAACTCTTCCAATTCAACGAGATTATTTCTTTTATGAATATCTTCCATAAAGGTGATGCAATGTTCCCCGTAGATATATGCGGAATGGGCATTTGCATAACCTCGCGATTGCGTTATATTGAAAAGTTCAAATAAAAAGGGAATCCTTCTAGATTTTAAAGAGGGCGTTTCATCGTTTAATTTAATGGAATAATCAATGATAAAATCTATAAGAGATGAATATTGAAACACCACAGATTCATCCATGTAACTGCTTATGGGGAAAAAGATATTAAGGATCTCTGCGAGAGAGACGGTGTTCAAAACAGAATCTTGATATTTGATTGTCATATCAAAAAATTTCATGCAAAGGGAAATTCTTTCATTGTGACACTCTTTAAAAGAGCTTATCGAATAAACTTTTAAAAGATGCAACAATGTGCGCAGCACTACAGGAAGTTTCTGGGTTTTATAATAATCTATATTAGAATCAAAAAACTGCTTAAAGGAAGCAAGTTCTGTTCCTTTATCCGAAAATTCAACAGGCGTTCCAATAAGAAATTTTCCATATATATTTTTAGTAAATTCTTGAAGCACACGAACGACGGAAAGATGGATATCAAAACTTGGATCGGCTTGATTAGGCGATAAAAAGGCGTGATAAGCTTTGACTAAGTAAGGATCTGAAGATAGGTCATTTCTTAATTCAAACAAATTATGAGAAACCATATCCATGATAACTTTTGCACCCCAGGAATGTACACTGCTCTGAATTACCCCTTGGTGAAGGAGATTTGCAAAAACTTCGCGATGCTTTTGAAGAACGGCTTTATGGGGAGGTGAGGAAAATCTAACAATACATGTAGTAGAGGTTGATTCATCTTGAAACCAGGGTAAAGCATTAGTAGATTCCGATTTCTTGATTCGAGATATTTCAAGCGGAATTTTATGCATGGGATAAGTCAAACGTATGGCTTGAGTCAAATACCGATAGAGATAATTATCAAATTTATCGGGTTGAGTAAGTAGACAGTAGAACAGGATTTTTAAAAAAGTGTTGGGGCTTGGCACTTCATCCATTTGTAAAGAGCAATCTAAGTAACCTGGTAAATCTTTAGTATCGGGTGGGTTGCTTGCAGCTTTTATAGATATCGTTTTTCCAATCGATTTAAAAACTTGATTCTTTGGTTCAGCAGATAGTTTTTTTACTTCTAATATAAAACGAGGCCTTAAAGACTCTATAAGAAATAGATTTCTAAGAAGAATTTTTAATTCTTCAAAGTCCCATTTGAACTCGCAAAGAGATAGTAAGGTTGTTTTTTTTCTTTCTTCGGCCGAATCATTCTTTACAACTACATTTAATACTTCAACCAATTGCCTATAGAGGGGTTTTGAAGGGTTGACGAGGACCTTTAATGGAGGATGTGAAATAGCTGCAAGTCCTCTATCATCCAGTTTGACTTTTTCGATAAATTGGCTATAAACAGTCGCATTTTTAGGGAGCTTATCAAAAAAACCGATAGCGATCAGTTTATGAAAGTCTGCATGATTGGGATTTTCTAATAACGCTACAAAAATTTGTGTCAGTTGTGCTTCGTTCAAACTAAGATTGGATAAATCAATTTTGCCCTCTTTATTTAATAGTTTGAAATAATTGACTATCATTGAATAAAGAGATTTTTGAGAGTCCGGCTCTTCTTGTTGCTTGCATTTACATTTAATATATAAAATAAAAATATCGAATTTTATTTCGTCCAAACGGTTCGAGCTTTCAGTTCTTTGTATAATGGTGGATAAGTCATCTGAATTGTATTCAATGAGCTCTACTATTTTTCTCACCTCTTTAGATATGTTAGCCACGCTTCTTAAGAACGGAAGGGCGGTTGGAAAGGATTGAAGTTTTAAAGCAGCTTTTCTTCTAAGCTCGTTTGTTATCTGAACAGACGGAAGAGATTGAAGTTCTGAAAGGTAGTTTAACAGAAAATGGGGCTGTACGTGGGCCATGCAAAGGGCTACAGTATTTAATAAAGTAGGATGAGTAGACCACGCAGATTCCTTTAAAATGATTAGCTCGAAAAGACGCACACAG
>JAGVJG010000032.1 GCA_020051235.1 Parachlamydiales bacterium
ACCACTTCATTAAATATCTGATTCAACTTTATGCAGGTGGAGGTCCAAAGTTTGACGGGAATCGGGCACGGGCACGCACGCGGGCACGGGCACGGTTTTATATCACGGGCACGGGTTATTACGCCTTCAAGCGTTTCATGATTTCTTGCGGGGTGGCCATGTTAAGCACTTCTTCGGCTAACTGCACCGATTCCACAATCGACAATGAACGGAGCTTCTCCTTCACTGAAGGTATAAATCTTGCTGATACCGACAATTCATGCACTCCAAGACCAATTAACAAAGAGGTAAACGTAGGGTCGGCGGCAATTTCTCCACAAATCGTTACCGGAATGCCTTGACGATTCGCTTCATTCACCACCATTTTAATAAGTCGGATCACGCCAGGATGAGTCGGTGTATAGAAGGGGCTCATATGCTGATTGCTCCGATCGACGGCTAGCGAATATTGAACAAGATCGTTTGTTCCGATCGATAGAAAATCACACTCTTTTGCAATTAAGTCAGCAATGATTGCAGCAGAAGGCACTTCGATCATGGAACCAATTCGAATGTCTTCCTTATAAAGAGTTTTTTCCTTTTTAAGTTCATCTTCAACTTCTCTTAGTATTTCCTTGGCTTCATAAAGCTCTGACAAGCCTGAAACCATCGGAAACATTAAACTGACGTCACCGAAATAAGCGGCTCTTAGGATAGCTCTCAACTGAGTTTTAAAAATACGCTTTTCTTTAAGCAAGAAACGGATAGCCCTACACCCGAGATAAGGATTGTCTTCCTTTGAATGTAGAGGCAACCCCCCTTTATCTCCTCCGATATCAAATGTCCGGATAACGATGGGAAGGCCCTTCATCTTCTCGACTATAGATTTATAAATTTGAAATTGCTCTTCTTCTGAAGGAAACTTACCATGCGCGAGGAAAACATATTCTGACCTGAAAAGACCGACGCCATGGCCTCCAAATTCGTGAATTAGATCAAGCTCCGAATCCACATCGACATTTGCAGATATCTTTATCGAATAACCATCGTACGTCTCGGCTTTTAGCTTTATGGCAAGCTTAATCTCTTTAAGATCTTTTTCTTCTTTCTCAATTCGCTGAGAATAATCTTTCAGCTTCTTTTCGGTAGGGTTAACGATCAACTTCCCTTCATTCGCATCTAAAATCGCTTGGCAATCTTGAAAGTTAGACAAAAGCTCGCAATTAGCAACGGAAACGTAAGGAATACCTCTTGCTCTCGCAACAATCGCTGCGTGAGCCGTAGGCGAGCCATTTTCAGAAACGATCCCTAAAATAAGCTCAGGATTAAATTCAGCAACCCAAGTTGCGCTCATATCATCGGCAACGATAATAGAAGGTTTTGTAACCGATTCCCAAGGATTGTGTTTGATATGTCTTAGATAACTTAAAACTCTTCTACCGATATCTTGAACATCTTTCGCTCGTTCTCTAAAAAAAGGATCTTCTATAAGTTCAAAACGGCTTAAATATTTTTCGATTGCTTCATTAAAAGCACATTCTGCCGCTTTAAGTTCTTTAATTTTTGCTTCTGTTAGCTCAATCAGCCCGGGATCTTGCATCATTTGAAGGTGGGCATCTAAAATCGCCGCGCCTTCTTTGATGTTTTCCTTATCAAGCTCTCCTTTCAGCCTTTCGATGTCATTACGGCTTTGCTTTAAGGCATGCAAAAACCGTTTAATTTCGCTTTTGACTTGTCCGGAGTTAATCTTTCTGATTTCAGTTTTAAAAGAGTCGTTTTGGGTAAAAAAAAAGAGGGGTGCTATTGCTACCCCCCTTGAAAGAGAAACACCTCGTAATAAAGCATCTTGCTTTAAACTATTCATGAAGACTTTATTCCTCTCCGAACTGGGTTTCAAAGGCAAGAGTTAACTTCTCGAGCGTCTCTTCCGCATCGCTACCCTCTACTGTAATAAGAAGGCTTGTATTCTTCTTTAAAGCGAGCATCAGAATACTTAATATACTTTTTGCGTTTACCGTCTCATTTTTATACGTAAAACTCACTTCCGACTTCACCCCTTGTAGCATCTTTACTATTTCTGTGGCGGGTCTAGTGTGAAGTCCCATGCTATTTTTTACTTTTACTTTGCTTGACAGTTTCATTGAATCGTATCTGAAAATCTTTGGCTGAATGATAACCCATCTGCTTCAATCGATGGTTCAAGGCAATGGTTTCTAGAAGTAGAACCACGTCACGGCCCGGTTTCACTGGCAATACGTGAAAGGGCAAGTCAAGCCCAAGTATATTTATCTGTTTTTCATCCACACCTAATCGATCATAAAAATGATTGTCATCCCAGGCTTCGAGCTGAACTACAATATCTATACTTTTGCTATCACGAACGCATACAGCTCCATAAAGGTGGGCAATATTTATAATGCCTATCCCTCTAATTTCCATATGGTGTTTCGTGATGGGAGCGCAGGAACCCTCGAGGTAGTTTCCTTCTTTGCGTTTTACTTTTACTGCATCATCGGCAATTAAACGATGGCCTCTTTCTACAAGACCTAAGGCGGTTTCACTTTTACCGATAGATGAGTCTCCTTGAATTAAAACACCTACACCAAACACTTCAACTAAAGTGCCATGCACGGTTTTATGTGGAGAAAATTCTTCGGTTAATAAAAGTGTCATCTTGTTCATCAAATCCATTGTTGTCATGGATGAGCAAAAAAGAGCCACTTTATTTATTTTGCAAAGATCAATTAACTCTTTAGGCGCTTTATAACCTCTCGCAATAATGACGGCAGGAGTAGGAAAAGATAATATCGCTTTTAACCTTTCTACTCTTAATTCAGGAGTCAGGTCTTTTAGATAGTTAAGTTCGACTTTTCCAAAAATCAAGATCCGTTTTCCGGCATGACTCTTCAGGTAACCCGATAAACTTAAACCGGGCCTATGCACTTCAGGAACAGGAATTGAAGTAGAAAGTCCTTCGTCTATAATCAATTCAAGTCCAAGCGTTTCTTTATGACTTTCGTAGAGGTTTTTAACTCGATACATGATTAGGTGATGGTCTCAATATAAAAGAGAAGCCAATCGACAAACGTATAAAAGGCCATGCTGTCTGAATTAGGATCTGCAGATTTAACACTAGAGATGGTGCGCGTAACACCTGAATAATACACGTTCCCCATTTCTGATTCGGGATACCATTCGGTCCAAAAACATTGATAAAAAGGCATACCAAATGATTCGTAAAACGGAATCAATGTTTTAGGATCAACCGGTTCGCCCGCTTGAGTGAATAACATTGATTCTGATGAGAAATTTGATTGGAAGGCCTTGAATTTATTATCCATCTGACTAATAGGAATGATTCCCGTATCAGACGCTTTCGAAAATCCATTATGGATACGTAGAAAGGCCATATAATCTTCAGGAAGAATAGTCTCGGGAAATAGTTTTTGTAAATCCAAAAGTTGTTCTTCCGATGCAGGAATTCCCCCACGGAAAAAACCTGAATTATTTTTGAGACTATAAATTAATTCTGCTGAATACGGATCATCAAAGTGATGTTGATATAGATAAACACCAATGTCATCTAAATTCAAAAAGAATCGATCGAGCCTTTCCAATAAAAAAGGACAGAACGGAATTTTCATAAGCCAAAATGAACGCAACATATCGATGCGATCAACGGGGCTTAATTGAATGAGTTCATACCAACCTTTAGGAAGGGCAGGAATTTTGCGATGGAGATCACTCCAATTCAAATCCGGTCCATCATGCAAGCAAATTACATGATGAAATGCCCCATTAGGATGCTCCTCGGAAAACTGCCGAAAATAATCCTTTACATGGGAATCCATAATCTAATTTTTACTTACTTTCCGATTTAATTTCCATCCCAGTGCTTTAATGGACCTTGACTTAGAATATCTATCTAGGGTAAAAACTATGCTTACTCTGGCGATCGTAGCTCAGTTGGTTAGAGCGCAGGATTGTGGATCCTGAAGTCGCGGGTTCGAGCCCCGTCGGTCGCCCATTTATGACCCCCATAGAATCGATTATTCTAGGTCTTGTCCAGGGTTTTACCGAATTTCTCCCCGTTTCCTCTTCCGGCCATCTAGTCTTAACACAGAAGTTGCTTGGTTTTAAGAACTTAGGAAATCTCCTTTTTTTTGATATTGTTTGCCATTTGGGAACGCTTTGTTCGATTTTCGTCCTTTTTTGGAAACAAATTAAAGAAACCTTAAAAAACCGAGCCCTTTTTACTGAAATAGTAATAGCCACCCTGCCTTTATTCCCCTTAGTATTATTAATAAAGCCTATAAAAGAAATGTTCGATCGGGTCGACTTACTCGGATTTTTCTTTTTAATCACCGCCTTTATTTTATGGCTGGGTGTGAAGAAAGGTTATAATAAGCCTCTAACACATAGACCTTTAATTAAAGATTCACTGGCAATTGGGTTTTATCAAGCGCTCGCCCTTTTACCCGGAGTTTCTCGATCGGGCTCCACGATTTCAGGCGCCCGCCTTAGAGGCTGGCCCATGGAACAGGCCATTTCTTTTTCATTTATATTGGGAATTGTGGCCATTTTGGGAAGCTCCGTACTGGAAGGCTACTCATTTTACAAGTCAACGGAGCCCTCGGCTGTTGGACCTCTTTCCTTAATAATAGGATTTTTCGTTTCTTTTGTCAGTGGAATCGCCGCCCTTAAAATCTTAATTCGTGTCGCCACTAAAAAGAATCTGTTGCCCTTTGCTTACTACTGCCTTATTTTAGGGATAGTAACGCTAATTCTTTTTAATTATGGCTAAAAAAAAAAGTAAAGACCCTATTCGTCCAGAGATCAAAGGACTGTATTTGGTCGGATTCACTCTCGTCGCATTCATCAGCTTATTAAGTTATAGCTACAGCCACAAAAGTCAAAACTTGCTTGGCCTTCTTGGTTTTAGTTTAGGCTGGATCTTGAATGTGTTTTTGGGATTGTCTAGTTATCTTGCAATCGCATTTTTATTTTGGATCGGATTTCGACTTGTATTCAGCAATTCGATTAATCACATCAAAAGAAAAAGTCTATATGCAACCCTGATTGTGGTTTCAAGTTCCATGCTTCTGACGATTGTGGAGCATGAATTTCCCAAAGCCGCCTCTTTTTTAAGCTACCTCTTTTATCCCGCCGCTCCTTCAAAAATTCATTTAGGCGGATCGCTCTTTTATTATATTTATAACGACCTTCCTGCGCTCAATCTCAGCAAAACCCTTAATCACTTTGGGGTGTTTTTACTTTCTTTCACTACATTGATGACGGGCATTTTACTTCTTTTTAAAATTTCTCCATGGACGTTTTACGAATTGATAAAAAAATTCGCAAAATGGCCTGATCTTAAACGTGAACCTGTTCTAGAAATTAGAACGACGGCTCCTGTCGAGCCTAAGCGAGAAATCAAATTAAGAATGCCGAAGATCCTTCAAACGAAAGAAAAAGAACCTGAAGAGATCATAGAAGAAAAACCCAAGACTGAAAAAGCTCCCAAGCCAAAAAAGGAAGCTCCAAAAGAAGAAAAGAGTTTACCTGTTTCAAACTTCAAAGATTATCACCTCCCCTCTCCCGATCTTTTGACGAATGCAAAAAAGTAGATCAAACTTCATTGAAGCGTGATTTGACTAAACAAGCGCAAATTTTGGAAGAGACGCTCGCAAGTTTTGGCCTTGAAGCAAAAGTAGGTCAAATCAATTGCGGCCCTACCATTACCAGTTTTGAAGTTCATCCTTCCGTTGGCGTTAAAGTCCAAAAAATTAAAACGCTTGAAGATGACATCGCTTTAAATATGGAAGCAAAAACGATCCGTATTATTGCTCCCATTCCAGGGAAAGCGGCAGTCGGCATTGAGGTTCCTAACCCACAGCCTCAAGAAGTCAGCTTTAAGGAAATGCTTAACGCCTATAATGAAAGCCCGAACAAATTAAAAATTCCGGTTCTTCTTGGTAAAGCTGTTAACGGCGACAATGTAATGAGCGATTTAACAAAAATGCCTCATTGTATTATTGCAGGGGCAACGGGCTCCGGTAAATCTGTTTGTATCAATACGATCATTATGTCGATTGTGATGAATGCAAGGCCCGATCAGATTCGCCTTTTGATGGTCGATCCGAAAAAAGTGGAGTTAACGCCCTATACTCGACTTCCTCACATGCTCGCGCCCGTAATCACTGAACCGAAAGAAGCTTGCATGGCTCTTAATTGGTTAGTAAAAGAGATGGAGAAGCGCTACGAAATCCTAAAACAATTGGGTATTCGTAATATTGAAGCGTTCAACACAAGAAAGCCCAATGTTGAATTTGAAAGCAGCCTAGATATTGAAATTCCTCCCACCATGGCCTACTACGTTGGAATTATTGATGAGCTCGCTGATTTAATGATGGTATCGGCAAGCGATATTGAAACACCTATTGCTCGTATCGCTCAAATGGCTCGTGCCGTTGGAATTCACTTGGTACTCGCGACCCAAAGACCGTCACGCGAAGTTATTACTGGACTCATTAAAGCCAACTTCCCGACTCGCATCTCCTTTAAAGTAGCCAGCCGCGTGAACAGCCAAATTATTTTAGATGAGATTGGAGCGGAAAGTCTTCTGGGTAATGGAGACATGCTCTTCTTACCACCGGGTTCTTCTCATTTGATTCGTGCACAAGGTGCCTACATTCGTGATGAAGATATTAATAGTGTCATTCGCACTTGTGAAGAGCAAGCGCCTACAAACTATTTAATAAGTTCGTTTCAAAATTATGAACCCATAGATGCGGATCTAGATGGCCCGCAAGACGAATTGTATGAACAAGCGAAAGAGGTCGTGCTATCAACCGGCAACGCCTCAACAACTTTCCTTCAAAGAAAACTTAAAGTCGGCTATGCTCGTGCCGCTTCTTTAATTGACGAGCTAGAAGCCCGAAAAATTGTAGGACCTCAAGACGGCGCACGCGCTCGAAAAATATTAGTGCCTCGATCAGCGAAAAACGACGACGACTTATTTGGAGATTTTGATTGAACCGCTTAACATTAATGGCAGCTACGCTAATCGGATTTTCAGCGTGTAGCTCCATTATTGCCTTCTCAACACCCCTTTTCTCTTCTGCTACTTCTGAGTGCATTTACATGCTATCACTCTTTTTCTCATTTCTTGGATTGATCTGCTTAACTACCCCGAGGCGGCTCACATGAAAGGATTTTGCCCCCTCGCTTCCGGGTCGAAAGGAAATTCCATTTTTCTCGGAACTAAAGAAGCTAAAATTTTAATCGACGCAGGCATCTCTGCAAAAGCATTAACGGAAAAACTGGGATCGATTGGGGTCGGATTAAATGAAATCGATGCCATCATCATAACGCACGAACACCACGATCATATTTCCGGTTTAAAAACGCTCGCCTTTAAACATGGCATTCCTATTTTCGCTAATCACGAAACGGCAAAAGGGATCGTTGAAGCGATGCACGACTGCCCTAAATTTAAAATTTTTTCAACGGGCGAGACTTTTCAATTTCTAGACCTTGAAATTCATCCTTTCTCGATTCAACACGATACGCTTGACCCTGTGGCTTTCACCTTTAAAACAGATAATTATAAAATCGGCTTTTGTGCAGACATTGGCTACGTTTCTAATTCGGTAAGGCGTCATCTTGAAAATTGCGACTACCTCTATATTGAAGCAAATCACGAACCTTCAATGGTTCATGCCTCCTCTCGACCCATGGTTTATAAACAACGTGTATTAAGTCGAACAGGGCACTTATCTAACCAAGAGTGCGGCGATTTAATAAAAGAAATCGCTCACCCGGGCCTCAAACATATACACCTCGCTCACCTTTCTTCGGAATGCAACTCGCCTGAAGTAGCCCTCTACAAAATAAACACCATTCTTGCTGAAGCCGGAATCAATATGGATATCTCCATCGCCTATCAAGATAAAATATCTCGTAAAATCACTTTTGATTAATGGTTGCTCCCTCCTTTTTTTATTTAAAAAATCATTTTTGTGAGCCTTCAACTCCAGTAGGTGAAGGCCCTTTTGAAACCATTTCTCTTGAAGTAGATACATTAGAAGGAAACGTCTACGGTATTTTACCGATAGATCTCTCAAAACAGGGAACAACGAAGGGAAAAACCGATCTTGCAACGCTTACACTAACGACCGTTACTTTGAATCAATTAACAGATTATTATTACGGACCTATTCAAGTAACTTTTGCTGAAGCAATGAAATGTTTTATAGAAACCCTAAATGGATTAACGACTATACATCCTCCAGGGGTCTGTTATTTAGACAGATCGGATGAAATCATCGTGTCGGTTATGCATCAATTAATTTATAATGATGAACTTACTTTTCTTGATGTCGCTTTACTCATCCTTTTAGAGCGTGGTTTAATCAAGAATGCCAATAATGATCATTCTCAATGTAAAATTTGGCTAAACTATAAGGACAAACCTATATGAATGGTGTGACTGCTGTTTCACACGGTTCTTCAGTCCCCTTGTCTCAAGAAGAATTAGATGCTCTGCAAGAGAAAATTAAAAAGCTGGCCATTGACGTTAGAACTCGTCTTCCTGATGAAGTTAGAAATAAAGAGTTAGGTGTATCTAAAACATTTAAATCTATTTCATTTGATATCGAGTCGCTTCAAGGGAAGACTATAGAAGGGTGGATAATCGATTTAGACAAAACAGGATTTACTGACTATGGTAGAGAAAAAGAACTACCAACCTATATTTTAAAGGCCGATTTACCTCTATTACTTGAATATGCAGGTCCCGTCTCGATGACTTTAAGAGAAGCTTTAAAATTTGTTGTTCGTATGATAAATACCTACAAAAATTCGTTCGACGGTCTTTCCGCTCTTCATGGCTCTGTAATTGGCTCTTTGATGCATATGGAGTACATTACAACGACCGACCTTTACCCCGTTTTGACATCTGAATCGGCAGGGCATTATCTCAGTTATTTAACGTTTATCCTTTTAATCCTAAAAGAGCACAAGCATATACTCGATTGTTGGAAATACCATCTTCTAAATATCCAACTTCCTAATAGCCCTCAAAAAATGTAACTACTTTAGGTATAGAGTTACGTTTGTAGAAAAAACGGAATTCCTACCAAAAGTACTGGCAACCATTTGAGGGGTTAAACCAAATTTGTCTTTAACGGCGCCTTTAGCTCCTTGAGAACCGAGAATTTTAATGTGTTCAGGATTTTTCATAACTGCATAAACAGGCGTTCTTCCGAAAGGCCCTACTGCATTTGGATCGGCTCCCTCTTCTAGAAGGCTACTGATTTTTGAAGTGCTAGCATTCATAACCGCCAAAAAAAGCAGCGAATTTTTGTGCATTTTTCGATCAGCTTCATTTGGATATTGCATTTTTGCTTTCCATGTCACTTTTACAGAGTGAAATTCATCTTGAGAATCTTCCATTGGATTCTCCGGCGTAAGAGTAATATTTCCGTATTTGATTTGGAGAGCTAACTCTGCTACGCGAATATGAGACAAAGATCCATAGCTGTCAAAGGGCAGAGAAAATTCTTCACAGTTAAGTTCGGTCACATAACGTTGAGCCATGATAACAATTTGATTTGCAATCAGCATGGAATTAATCATTCCAGACAGTTGGCCGTTAATAATTATTAAAACTGAAAGATTTACTTCGGAAACCGTTTTTATATACCGTTCTTTACAGACTGTACTATAGGCAAATTCTACACCCTGAAAATTAATCATAAATACTCCAAAGTGAATAGTTTAATTCATTTATACGTAAGAACACAAACGAATCTAGCCCTCAAAAACAATCTTGATTAAGATCTCCTTTATGGAGGCATTATGACAGCTATTGTTCCAAGGAACTGCAAAGAATCGATTATATGGGGAGCAGTTAATCCTGCTAATTCAAAACGTAGGCAATTAGCTTATAAGGTATTGTTAGTCGTAGCGGCGGTTTTGTTTACGGTAACCACCTTAGGTTTTGGTTTTCCTCTTGTTTATGAGGTTTATAAAGCTTATCGCAATAAGCATTCACTTATCGATAATAATATACCCATCCTTCAATCCGCTGTAAGAGGCTTTCTAGCTAGACAATCCTTTCAAAAAGAAAAAAATATTATCCCCCTTCAAAATGCCATTAGAGGCTTTATCGCGAGAAAAACACTTCAAGCCCAATTTAACTTAGATAAATTTCTTGAAGAACTTCATTTTAAAGGGAATCAACACTTTTCCATCGATTGGGATAACTTAGGGAATTTTGGGCCTTGGATGGGAGCCATTCCTCCTATTCTAACCTCAGACCATCCTATAGACAATGAACCTCCAGCCGCATTTAGAATAACTTTTAAAGAAGCGATGAAATTTATCATAAAAGTCATTCAAAAGAAGAAGGACGTTGAAGGGAATGTGGAACTTGCAAAAGTACCATTGGCATGTGCCCTTTTTAGAATCCCTTATAAAGAAATATATTCACTAGCCGGAATGCACAGCTACATACTAGAAATCGAAAATATATTAGAGCGAAAAGAATATATTAAAGGGGGTCTAAACCTGCTCTGTTTTAAGTTAAATAAAGAGCTATTTTACAAAGTATCCTATCTTATACCTACACAAGGAGAAGTTTATTACTCCGGAACGCATCCGATCGAAGGAGCCAAATTAATCACAATTACGGAAGCCTATAATTATCTTGTTTCGTACATCAATTCTTGTGAAGAAAAGGGGAAACGAACAATTATGCTCGATCTTAACGAAAAACATCCGCTTTTTTGGTTACATCAAATTCGGACTATCGATGGAACGCTATTAGATAAATGTCTAAATAAACTCCAAGAACTCAAAACGATTAAATGGAGCAATAATTTTATTGAACTAATTATATGATTGGCTCACCCCACATTCTTCATGCGATGATTAGAGGGTATCTAGTCCGGAATAGTGCTGATTTAGAAGCTACGATTTTGGAACATCAAGTGGAAGACATAAGAAAGTTTGTATTTTCTGGAATTCCTGAAGAAGATCTAGATCCTCCTCCTCTTAAAAAGGAACAAATTGTTGTAGTTGACTTTGAAAGCTTGCTCGGTTCTATGATTATAGATCGCTGGAAAATCGAAAATTTACTAGGTGTAGATCAATTTTCCAAAAAAAGAGAGTTACCTCCCTTAAAGATTAACTCTAAGAGTACTATTCCTCCCAACAATCATAGAGTGATCATTATTTCTTTCGAGGAAGCTTTTGTGTTTACACTCAATCAAATCAATTCAGAGCCTATAAATAGAGATCGAATATTGGCGGGTAAAATTTTCGATTCAATGACAAATATGAGCTATGTTGAAATTAATAAAATTTATTTAAATTTTATGCTTACGATACTTCTTATTTTAAAAGAAAACCATTACATAACCGGGTTCAATCACGTAAATAACTCTACTATTCGCGCACGGGTCGCCATCAAAGAAAAGTTAATTTAATTTGATTTTTAATATTAAATATTTTATTATTTTAGCTTATTAATTAAATAATTACATATGAACACAAACTTTTCCCCTTCTATAGAAAAAGATCTTGATATTCACTCCTATGCTTTGGGTGCCACAAGATTTGTAAATAGTGGTTTATATTTAAAAATTGAAACTGTTTCCAAAGTAAAAAAGGTTGCATTGGCAATTCCGATTGCTGCATTAGATGGTTTACTTTCCGTATTGGGAAGAACCTTGGCAACCATTGAACTCACTGGTAATGGTTTTAGAATTCTCTTTAAAAGTTTAATCAAAAATGAAGAGGGCTTTTTTGTTAAAACGGCCTTGCTACATTTTCAAGCCGCTCTAGAAATGATAGGCTCTCTTGCAGCCACTGTTTTACTATTACCTGTTAGAATCACTTATCAAGCCGGAGCATTAATGTTTCAATCTACGAAGGTAGATCAGTTTGATAGAAATAATCTTTCAGCCTATTTTTTGAAAAACCAAACTAGTTTAACAGGAACGACCCTACTTTCTAGCATGTTCGGGTCAGATGAAGAAAAAAAGAAAAACGTCCAAAAAATGCTGAAAGACATTTTTGTAAGCTTATCTAAAGTTTGACGTTAGTCTGGCACGGGCCCAGGCATTTAATCGGCCTACTATTGGGCTTAATACACAAGAGCGGATAAGTGTTCTTCAATATCCGCTTTATCATGTCTCACTAAATCTTTTGGAAGCTCTGCCTCAACAGGCACTTTCCCTAGATGTTTTCTTAAATGACCCAAGAATTCACTACTTGCAAAGATGTAAATTTTTTCGAAGGCCTTTTTTTGATAATTGGAAGTGAGTTCTGCAGCCAGAGTACGAGCAAATTTTTCGATCTCTTGCTCGCGAGGATCAACCTTTGTTTGATAAGCATGACGAGCGGTTCCCATACTACTAAAAGTACGGCCAGGTTTTGATGAAATGAGGTCACGATTATGGAGACGACCATTCGGATTTTCAAAGTAGAAAATCTCTTCAACCTTTGGAAATTTGGTTAAACGAAAGATTTTCGCCTCAGCGTTGTTAGCGGCTACAACCCAAATTTTATCAGCCATAAAATCCTCCTAGGTGTTAACTTTAGAATACTCCTATTATGATATTTTCATTATTACATATTGCAAATTACTTAATGGTAGTTAAATAAGATTATTAAGAATTTATTAACTTATCAAAAAGTTAATTGTTCTTAGCAAATTTTTTATTCTGCAGCCATAATAAGCTTTTCTTTGCTTTTTATAGGCCGTGAAATCCAGATCAAGGGAATGAGTAGAAAATAGATCCACCCCGAAACCCAAAAGCAATCATTGACGGCAAGAAGATAAGATTGTTGCTGCAAAGTGCGCTCTATAAACGCAAGCGTCTGCCCATCTTTAAAACCTAGGTTTTCAGCCACATCAATCGCTCGTTCAAAACTTGCGTTAAAAGGAGTCAAATTTTCGACAAGCACGCTGCGATGATAAATCTCTCTTCTTTGCCAAAGGGTTACAAAAATAGAGGTTCCAAATCCACCCCCAAGGGTTAGACGGATAAAATGATAGATTCCGGACGAGCTTGAGATATCTTTATATTCTATATCTGAAAGCGCGATGTTAATCAGAGGTATAAAGAAGAAAGCAAGCCCGAGTCCCTGAACAAACCTAATCAATATAATGTGATTGATGGGCACCTGGGGGTTCATTCCGGAAAGCCAAAAGAAGGTTATGCCGAACATAAGAAAACTAAAGGTAACTAGCCATCTTTGATCAATATCGCTTAAAAACTTTCCAATGAAGGGTGAAAGCAGTAACGGTAAAATACCAATAGGAGTGACCGTCTCCCCTGCTTTAAAAGCGGTATATCCCTGCCACGTTTGCAGCCACAATGGCAAAATTACGGTTGTTCCAAAAAATATTAAAAAGCCAAGCGAACAGACAACAAGCGAAATGGTGTAATTTCGTTTAGTAAAAAACGAAAAGTTAACAACCGGAATTTTTGAATAAAAATTCCAAATGCAAAAATATAAAAATCCAAAGGCCGATAAAGTGGCGGTTGTTTGAATAAAGGAAGAGGAAAACCAATCAAGCTCTTGGCCTTTATCGAGCGTTATTTGTAAAAAGGCAACCCCTATGACCAATAAAATAAGCCCCACATAATCAATAGGAATTCGTTCTCCCAGTTTTTCATTTTCTAATGTCTTCCATACTAAGAAGCATGAAATGATTCCAATAGGGACATTGATATAAAAAATCCAAGGCCAGCCGTAATTATCCGTTAAATAACCGCCTAGAATAGGACCTACGACGGGCGCGACGATTACAATCATTGCCCAAAAGCCGATGGCAAGCCCCTTTTGCTCGGGAGGATAGTTATTTAATAATAAACCCTGCGATAACGGTATAAGACAGCCCGCAACTGCCCCTTGAATAATTCGAAAGATAACCAACATTTCAAAAGTCCAAGCTACGGCGCACAAAAACGAGGCTAAAGAAAATAGAGCCGTAGACCAAATAAATAATCGAACTTGTCCGAAGATACTGGAAAGCCATCCTGTTAATGGAAGGACGATGGCGTTACTAATTGCAAAAGAGGTAATGACCCAAGTTCCTACACTGGGACTTACGCCCAAATCCCCTGAAATATTCGGAATGGATACGTTTGCAATGGAAGTATCCAAGATTTGGATAAACGTTCCTAAACCGAGTCCTAAGGTTAATAGGATTAAATTAAGGAGACTGTGTTGAGCCATTTTCTCTTACGATTTGTTCTATTTCTTGATCGATTTTTTCAAAAGAAATCTCGTAAACGGGAGTTACGGCGATTGGCTTTAATGCAGGGCGCTCCGGATAGTATGGCCCTTCGGTGTTAGTGATTCGAACACTTGCGTGGCATGATAAACCCAAACGGAGAGGATATTTTTTTATCGTTTCATCATCTAAAACAATCCGTGTAGGAATACGCTGAACAATTTTAATCCAATTACCCGATGCGTTTTGCGGAGGTAGAAGGGAAAATGCAGCTCCTGTTCCAGGAAACATTCCCGCCACTTTTCCTTTAAACACAACACCTGACCCATATAAATCTACGGTTACTTCGGCAGGTTGTCCCACTCGAACATCTCTTAATTCGGTTTCCTTGTAATTCGCCTCGATCCACATCCTTTCAAGGGGAACGATGGCAAGTAAGGGTCGACTAGGATCGACGGCTTCACCGACTTGAACCGATCTTTGCGCAACATAACCGGATATAGGAGCGATGACATCACATCGAAGACGAGATAGATAACTCAATCGCAAACTATTTTTAGCGAGCATCACTTTTGGATTCGTTTCAATAGGACCGCTACCCAATAAGGTTTGAGCGGCTGCTAGCTGATTTTCCGCAATTCTAACCTGTTCATCGGTTGCTTGAAAGCGGGTATTTGTCGTTTCGATTTCCTCATTGGAAACCGCCTCAATGGAAGATAGGCTTTGTCTATTTCGAAAATCATATTCGGCCTGTTTTCTTTCCGCCTGACGAACGATCAGTTGCGCTTTTAATTCTTCTACTTGGTGTTTAAGTTGATTCACTTCTCGTACGGCGTCGGCCAGTTGCTCTTTTGACTTTTGCAGCATCAAATCGTAATCAGTTGGATCTAAAAGAGCGAGCCGCTGACCTTTCACCACAAAATCGGCATTATCCACATAGATCGCAATGGTACGGCCCGATATTTGAGAGCTTACTGCAATTTTATCGCCGGCAACATACGCATCGTCGGTTGTTGCATAGGGTCTTAAAAAGATAAGGTAATAGATAAAGATCAAGATCGCCAAAATAATTAATATGGAAGAAACAATCGTCAAAACAGATTTTCGATTATTCATTTCTAACTCTCTTCATGATAGTTGCCTCCAACGCTTCTGATCACATCTAACAACGAACGGAAATAAAGCGCTTCAATCTTTAATTTTTCATCCGTCGCTCTCAATGCTTCCACTTCACTTTGCAATACATCTAGGCTGCTGTTTAAGTTACTTTTAAGCCGCGCTTTGATGAGCTCAACCATTTTTTTAGCTTCTTGTAATCGTCTAACATTGGCTTGATATCGCTCATTTAATTCTTGCGTTACCCTTAAAGAGGTTAAAGTCTCTTCAATGGCATCCACAACTCCTTGCTCATATTCTAAAATAGCTAAAAATGTTTGTTCATCTTTAGCTAAATAGTTAGCCGATATGGCCCCGCCCGTAAATATGGGAAGATGAATGGCAGGTCCCCATTGTCCATACAAGCTGTCCCCTCTCAGCAACTTTTGAGGATTGATGGTTTGTAGCCCGACAAGTCCTGCGAAATCGACATTGGGGAAAAATTCCGCCTGAGCGGATAGCCTTTCACGATCGCGTGCTTCTACTTTCCACTTTAAAGCGGTTAGATCAGGTCTTCGATGCAGCAAATCTAGCCCAATGTTTCGAGGAACAGGAAGGGGCACATACTCTTCAACTTGCAACTCTTTTGTAACGATAGGCTCGTCGAAATTCGGATTAACTAAAGCCTGCAGCTTAAATCTTGCGGCTTCCTTATTTTGTCTGACTTTATGAAGACCGGCTACATAGGCTTCCTTTTGAATTTCTAAAGGAAGGATTTGTAAATTAGAAGAAATGTTTGCCGCTTTCAATCTTCTTTGCAGCTCGATCATTTGATCGTATTTTTTTACGATTTGCGTGTAGGCTTGGTCGCGTTGCTCGAGCATCAAATATTGCCAATAGGCATCTGCCACACTTATAGATAAAACAAGTCTAGCCTGAGCGCGTTCTGCCCAAGCCGCTTCATGTTCTCCAATAGCGGCTCTCATCCTATTTTGATTCTTTTCCCAAAAATCGAATTCATAATTAAATTCAAAATTGGTTTCATACTGCTTAAAATTGAAGGGTACTCCCGGAAATATGCCAAAAATTCCGTTTTTACTTAGACGTTGATTGGTAGCATCGATGTTGAACCTCACTTCAGGCAACATTTTAGCGCCATAAAAGAGTGCTTCTGCCTTTGTTAGCCGAACTTTTGCATCCGCCATTAAACTTTTAGGATTTATAGCGAGCGCTTTTTCTATATAACCCTTTAAAACACAGTCTTGTATTCTCTCCCACCAAGGGTCGCAAACGAATTCTTCGTTAAAAATAGGGCTTTCTAACTCCGTTTGAATTTGAGCTTCGGCCGATACCGGCGTCCATGTTTCTTCGCTGTTTCTTGGATGCTTTAAACAACTTGTTAGAAAGAGAATAAGAATCAAAAGCGGCATAAGAATGTAAATTATATTTTTATTTGAATAGACTCAAGGGAGTTATGATTGAATTTCAAAAGGATTGGGTTCCAGAAAATTATCCGCCGATCATCATCATCGGAGCGGGAATGGCGGGCATTTCAGTTGCGCTTGAACTTAAGCGTTTAGGCGTTAGTAAGATAATTTTGCTCGATGAAAACGAAAAAGGACACGAGGGTCCCTGGATTACAACTGCTAGGATGCGCCATCTTCGTTCCGGAAAAAATCTGCTCGGTCCTGCGACCAATTATCCAGAGCTAAGTTTCTCTAATTACTACCAAAGAAAATATGGAAATCAATCGTGGGAAACGCTGTATAAAATCCCCAATGAAATTTGGAATGATTACCTTTTATGGTTACGAGAGGAGCTCGATATAACGGTCGAAAACAAAACTCGTGTTTTACGTATCGATTCTCAAGAGCAGCTTTGGGTTCACACTAATCATGGAACATTTGAAACCGAAAAAGTAGTTTTAGCTACAGGAAGACATGGTTTCGGCGGATTGAAATTGCCCGATTGGACGAAAAGCTTCCCAAGAGAAAAATATGCCCACACAAGTGAGCCGATCGACTTTGAAAAGTTAAAAGGCAAAAAGATTGCGATAGTGGGCACAGGCGCTTCGGGATGGGATGCAGCGGGAGTCGCTCTAGAAATAGGAGCGGGTTCTGTCGACATGCTATGCCGCCACGAACGTCTTCACAACGTCAACAAGGCGATTAACATCACATTTTCAGGCTATGAAATAGGTTATTATTTTTTAAGTGACGAAGAAAAATTGGAATTTGCAAACATCGCTTATCAAAATAAAGCCGTCCCCCCTTTTGAATCGGTTTTAAGAGTGAAGGGTTTTTCAAATTTTCATATTTTATATAATTGTGACCTTATTCCAAGTGAATACGATTTTGTGATTCTCGCTACAGGGTTTGAAGTAAATGTGGAACAAGTTCCGTATCTTCAAAACTTAAAAATCGATTTGTGGAAAAATCATCTATCTGAGTTACAGAAAGATAATTATTCCTTCGCCTCCAGATATCCTTATTTAGGTGAAAATTTTGAACTTCTGCCCAATAAAAACATCTACTGCTTTAACTATGCCGCAACTTTAAGCCACGGTCTCATTTCAAGTGATATACCCGGTATAGGTGTAGGCGCAGAAAGGCTTGCAAAAGGGATCGTGAAGGATATTTTTTTAAAATATAAGAGTTTATTTTATCAGCGACTCAAAGATTTTGATGCCGCTGAATTTGATTTAAAATTGCTCAAAGACTGAATAAGTTTTTAATCGTTTCAAGAAAACTGCTTCGTTTCGGTTGATTAGCAGGTCCCTCAAGCGAATGGAACTCTTCAAGAATTTCTTTTTGGCGGCTTGTTAATTTGGTTGGCGTTTCAACAAAGATTTTAACCAAAAGATCGCCTCTTCCTGAACCATGGACATTAGGAAAGCCTTCCCCTTTTACACGGAAGATCTTTTCGTTTTGAGTTCCTTCCGGAATCGTTAAACGAACGGTATGGTTATAAAGTGAGGGAACGTCTTTTTTAGCGCCGAGAGCCGCTTCCGAAAATGAAATGGGTAAATTTAAAAGTAGGTCGTTGCCGTCTCTTTCAAAAAGCTTATGCGGTTCAACATTGATAAAAACATAAAGATCGCCGTGAGGACCTCCATTAGGTCCTGCATCACCGTATCCTGACATTTTCAGCCTCATGCCATTATCGACACCGGCAGGAATGTGGATTTTAACTCTTTGTTTTTCTTTTACGACCCCTTGACCCGAACAGGTTTTGCAAGGATCAACGATCATTTTACCTTCACCATGACACTGAGGGCATGGCATTGACATCGAAAAGAATCCACGTTGTTCGAAAACTTGGCCTTTACCGCCGCAGCGCGTACATTTTTTAATGCCGCTTGGGTTTGCCGCCCCTTTTCCGTTACAAGTGTTACAGGTTACGTAGTTAGTAATCGAAAGCTCTTTATCAGTCCCTTTAGCAGCTTCATCAAAAGTAACGTTGATGTTTACTCTTTTGCTTGCGCCTTGACGAGGATGAGATCTTCCCCCTTCAAATTCTCCGCCACCCATGCCGAATATATTCTCGAACATGGCGTCGCCACCTCCGCCACCACCAAATGCACCCATAAAGGTACGTAAAGCTTCTTCCATTGAAGAAAAGCCTTGCTGGCCGCCACCGAATCCGCCCGCGCCTTGAACCCCTTCTTTACCATATTGGTCATAAAGGGCTCGTTTTTTATCGTCGGAAAGAACTTCGTAGGCTTCGGATATTTCTTTGAATTTTTTTTCAGCTTCCGCATTTCCCTGATTTCTATCGGGATGGAACATCAATGCTTTTTTACGGTAAGCTTTCTTGATTTCTTCTTGCGATGCGCTCTTAGGAATTTCTAAAATTTCGTAATAATCAGCCATAAGAAAATCCAAGGGTTAAAAGAACAGGGATAAAAAAAAATAAAAAGCAGGCTATTAGCGCTGCTTTTTGTATTTCATAGCGAGTTTAGATTTCGCTCTTTTACGAACAGAAGGTTTTGAGTAAAAGCGGTGTGCTTTGACGGCCTTCATAACACCCTCTTTATCGAGTCTTTTCTTGAGGGCTCTTAAAGCTTTATCAATTGGCTCGCCTGGGCGCACTTTAACAATGGTCATTTAAAATCACCTTAACACGGGTTAATTGTTGTAGAGTTATAATACTTCAGCGCTTGTTTAAAATTCAAACGCTTTCTCGGAGGTAGTGGATCTCTATCGGTTTAAAGGGTTTCTGGGCTATTTTCTCTCCTAAAGCCTCAAAGTGAGGAAGAGCCATTTCAAACGAAATTTCAGGGCATTTTCGATTTAAAATTTCGCTATCCGGGCTTTTGAAACGATACCCTTGGTCCATCCATTCTAAAATTTTCTCTTTTAAAACGACCTCAGGACTATCCCCCTTAAGGACATAGAAGCCCCCGATTTTCGCATCGGTTGCGATAATCTCTCCCTCTTTCTTTTCAAAAATTTCAAGACTTGAAATCCCTTTTAAGGGCAGCTTTTTGGCAAAGGAAAGGCTTTGCATGGCAATCACCCCTTGTCTTACGCCGGTATAGGATCCAGGCCCTGTGCCAACAGCCAGGTACTCTAAGTTTTCAAGCGGGGGGTTAAATGCCTCCAGGGCCGACATTAGCTGGTCTGCCTGAGGGAAGGCGGAATAACGGACAAGTTTTATTCCATCAAAAAGAGCGATATAATTTGTTTTTAAAGCGGTATCGACGAAAAGAATCAATTGAGATCTATCCTCTTTGGAATAAACAGACTTTCTAGCGTTTTAACGAAGTAATTATCTGTCATTCCGGAGATATAATCGATCACTTTTTCTTCATCGCAAGCTCGGTCTTTATAGACATCGGACTTTGAATGTAAAAACTTTTTGTTTAAATGGCTGTTTTCTTGATTTGCTTTGTAGTCGCTGAAAAGGCGGTTATAAAGCAGCGAATAACTTTCTTTGATTTTAGCCGATTCTTTCTTCAGCTTTGGATGCACATAAATTTTTTCAAAATTAAAACGACGAACGAGCTTTAGTATCTGAAAAGCATCTTTGGAAAGAGCAATGTACGGTTTTTCATAACTGTTGAGAATTATATCTCTCGCAAAAAAAGTTAGCCATTCACGATTGGTTTTCCCCGCGGGTGTGTCGGGCAAATCTTTACGCTCGATAATATTTATTGAAATAGCATCTTCAAAATCACGCCCGACGTAGCTGATCGTATCGCATAGTTTGACAAGCGCCCCTTCAAGCGTCGCAGGTGTAATGCCTTTAGAGGTATTCTTTTTCTTCTCTTCAATATCTTTATAATGATCTTCCCACGTTTTATTAAAGCGAGGGACAATAACTTCTCCCTCCATTGCCCCATCATGACATAAAAACCCGTCATATACATTTAAGCCTAAATTAAGAGGCTCAATCTCACTAAATAACCGGCAAGATTGAATGGGATGTTGAAAGTTCTTTAAGCCTGCTTTTTCTGCAATTTCTGAAAGGTAGTCTTCCCCTTCATGACCAAAGGGAGGATGCCCCACATCATGTCCAAGCGATATCGCTTCGACTAAATCGATATTGAGCTTTAATGCTTCTGCAATCCCTTTTGCAAAATTGGAAACTAACTGCACATGCAAACTGCGATGTGTCAAATGATCATTATCTACTAAATAAACAACTTGGGTTTTATCCACATACCTACGATATGCTTTTGAATGAACGATTCGATCTACATCTCTTTTATACGGCAGGCGGTGATCGACCGGTTCGTGGTTTTTACGAGAATGCTTAATTGAAAAAGCAGCTTCTTTTAGTAAAGAAGCATTTTCTTGTTGTTGCAATCTGGATTTAAGATCTTCAAAAAAATTAACTGACATATATAGTTTGATAAAGCCTTAAAATATTATCTCGTAATATAGCATTATCATTCAATTGTCTGTAAATTTTTTCTCTTAAATCTCCCCTGAAATCTAAAGCGGCTTTATGAACCCTCTCATAAAAACTTAAAGTAGGAAAAATTTCGGCTTTTAAATTAAAAAGTGTTAAAAGCTGGGATTCAACCAGTTTCCAATCCACAACTTCATCTTTTAAAGAAGAAACTAATTTATTAGCTCGCCTTTCATATAGAGATTCAATGTATTCTTTGAAAGTAGGAGCAGCGAAGGTTTTGTCAATTTTTCTAACAAAATCTATCAAATCCTTTTGACTCAAGAAGGGTGTAAATGACACCTCTTTTACATAACGCACTTCACGCTTTGTTTTGCCCCAAATATCACGCAGCTGATATTCAGAATCTAACAAGGCCAGAGTTATGCCATGAGGATTTAAAAATCGGGTCTTAAACGTTTGGCTATATTCCGATCTTGCAAAATCGTAGGAATGAACAAATTTAAATTTATTATAATTTGAAAAGAGAAGACCTTCAAAAAAGTGATTAAATAACTCATCCGCTTGCCTATTGAAACATACGACTATTTCAAGCAATTTTATCATGAAGAAATGATTGATGGCTTCTTGCGGATCAGATTCAGGAAAAAATTCTACAAAAGGCGTGTAGTCTTTCAGCTTGTCAATTTTTTCTTCATGGGCAAACAATAATTCCGCATTGAAATCCAAATGTTTTAATAATCTCGATAAAGTGGCAAAATTTATAGTCCCATAAGCTCTTTCAAATCCTTTTATCGATTCACTGTTTATGATACGTTGATATTCCATTGCCGCAACAATCGGCATATCCCTTACATATTTGAGAAATTCAAGCTTTATATTTTGAGCTGAAAATTTCTGTAGGGAACCGCATTTGAATTGAGTATTTCCTATATGAAAACTTACGGCAGGATTTCTCAATTCACCTACAAAATTTTTAATATGCTCAATAAAAAGCCCTTCTTTCATAATTTCATGAAGATAGCCGTAATCTTTACCTGTGATCACATGTCTATTAACTTGATCGGGCGCAAAACCCTCTAATTTAAAACAGGCCGATTCAGAGAAAGCATGTTGAGACACCTTTCTGGAGGAAAAAATCAAATGCAGGAGCATTTGAATTATTCTTACTTCCATTTCTTGGCAAATGACTAAAGAATAAAGATGCTTCAACTTATTATTAACGATGTGAAGTAAGACTTGTAATGTAGCCAAATTTACGACCACATTAGGGCCAGAAAAAGTGGCTATGTTTTTATCTAAGAATAGAGGAACACGATCTCCATAAATTTCTTTCTTAGCGTTAAACACACCTTGATAAAAACGATCACAATATTTCAGCAACTCTCTCACTTGAGCGGGTTTTAGCGAGGAGAATGAAACAGTGCGATATTCCCTCATCCTCTCTTTTCTTTCTTCCAATTCAGAAAAGGCAACCGAAGTTCTCATTATTATATGAAAAGCATGTGAAATTTTTTGGGGCAACGGCACTTCTTGAAAGAATGAAAGGCCTGAAAGTCCGACTTGGACAAGTCTTTCATAATGTCGCCTTAACTCTTCATTCTCACTCGCGATCAAAAAGGCTATGACATCGGGCATCGCCTGAAAGAGCTTTGCTCGGACGATATCTATCACAAGCCAAGTCGTCCTTGTTTTTCCTGTGACTTGTTGGGGGGGATAGCCTTCTGACAAATAACAATCATGGCACGCATCGGCTTGGACTAAATAAACGGGAAAATTTTGAAGAAAGTAAGCTTTAACACTTAAAATTTTTTCTTTCATTTCCTCAGTAGGCCTTGAAATCTTTAAGTACCGGATTCCTTCTTGATAAAAAGGGGCGGCTTCTTCAGGAAATGGGATTATAACCTCTGATCTAGATCGAGGATCATCAGCAGGTAAAGAAGATACTGATTTGGGTTGTACTTGCATAAAATGCTGTTATATCAGGTGCCTATCTTTTAAAAAACAAGAACTCTTGGAGATAACACAAGGCTTCAGCTATGATATTTTCATGACAATAGATCCAGAATTAGAAGAACTTAAAGAAGCCATTGTTCAATCATTTTTAGAAAACGATATTCCAAAACCTCAAGCACCCCCTGAGCTTATACCCGTTTTTCCCGTTACAAAACGCCCATTTTTCCCGGGGATGGCCGCACCCGTCATTATTGAAGCGGGTCCTTATTACGACTTGATCAAAAAAATGGTGAAAAAAGAAGAGAAATGGATCGCTCTTTTTTTAACGAAAGATGAGAAAATTTCCCCTTATAAATTAACTCCATCGGACATTTTTCCCGTTGGCGTTTCTGCTAAAATTATAAAAGTTATCCCCATGGATCAAGGGGGTGCACAAGTCATTGTGAATATGGAGAAAAGGATTACGTGCCAAGAGTGCACCGTATTCTCGAAAAGACTCGTTGCCAAAGTCGACTATCATTGTGACACTCCTGTAGTCTCAAGAGAAATGAAGGCCTATTCAGCAAGCATCATTTCCACTATAAAAGAACTTTTAAAACTAAATCCCCTTTTTAAAGAAGAACTTCAACTCTTCTTAAGCCATTCTGATTTAAGCGAACCCGGAAAACTCGCGGATTTTGCCGTTGCACTTACTACATCGACCCGTGACGAGCTACAGGAAGTTTTGGAGACATTCGACATTTCCCAAAGAGTTGAAAAATCCCTCAAACTTCTTAGGAAAGAGCTTGATTTAAGCCAGCTTCAAAATCAGATCAACAAGCAAATTGATTCGAGCATTCATAAAAATCAAAAAGAATATTTCCTTAAGGA
>JAGVJG010000051.1 GCA_020051235.1 Parachlamydiales bacterium
CTTTGATAAGAAGTTCTTTATATTGTCCATTTCTTTTTTTTTATACCCCACACACTAGAAAAGTCCTACTAAACCGGATGAACCATCTATCTTGCCTAAATTATCCATACCACAATGATTATAGACGTTGGAAAAAAACTCACTAACTTTAACTGCAATCTCATAAGCTTCAACCATGTTAGGGTCTTGTGACTTACTGCATGCTACGCTTGTGCATCGTTTACCATTATTTAAAGAGTGTATAATTATTTTAGGCTTAGGGAAGCAAAACGTGCTATTACTGGTAATTTGTGAATTCCTTAAAGGATTCATAAGACCTCCTTGATTAAAGTTAAAATGTTAAAAATTTGTTTAATAAGCTTAAGAGATTTCCATTGTCAAGATAAATATCAAACGGCTTACGAAAATTTTTCGGTAGTCCTAAACATGTAATGCTGAGGTGAAGTTTATTTGCGAGAAGGGTATGTTAAGAGTTTCAAAAAAGAGCTCTTAACATGGAATGCAAATGTCCTTCTTGTCACTCATTACTCATTAAGAAAAATGGGCATATTCATAATGGTAAACAAAACCACCGATGTCTGAAATGTGGCAGACAGTTTGTCTTGGAGCCGGCTCAAAAGATCATTGATGATAGAACTAAGGATTTAATTAGAAGGGTTTTACTAGAAAGGATTTCTCTAGAGGGAGTTTGCCGCGCTTTTGAAGTGAGCATGCCATGGCTTTTGGAGTTTATTGATACGTTAATTAAAGAATTACCTGAGGATTTGAAAGCCGAAGTCGTATCAGAAGATGATGATAGTGCAGTCATCATCTTTGAAGCAGAGAATAAGACAGAGGTTTGTAAATGAGGGAATAGAGGCAGCCATCCATCGCAAGAAACATTGTAGATATAAGCCCACCAAGCTGGATGGGAAAGGAGAAACCCATTTAGTCGCCCTATGTTCTGGAATTCCTTTAGAAGGGATGCAATTTGCTCTCTTTATTCAGCAATAACCTGACTTTGTTCAGCAATCATTTGACAAAACCCAGAAAAGCTTTGCATACTCTTGTGAATGAATTATAAATGAATGATAAACCTGACAAACTTATTTTTAAAGGTTGATTTTGGTCAGATTTTAGCACCGCCCACCCCTGCCCCCGTGAACACATACCTTTTTTTTACTTTTATCCCCTCTTAAATTGCTTTTTTCTTGAAAAAAAGCTGCTTTCTTCTCTGGTATCTTAATGCTAAAAAGGTTATGATTATAGATCCTTTTGCCTATCGAGTATGCGCTCTACAACTGATTCAGGCGCCCTCTCCGCCACCTTTTCTAATGGGCAGATAAGTTGTCTTATTTTACCTTGAAATTTCTAACCCATCAAAGGAGTCTATATGTCTCAACAACAACCTGAAACCGAACGCAAAAAAGCGCTTGGTCTGGCAGTGAATCAAATTAAAAAACAGTTTGGGGATGGCGCCATTATGTCTTTTGGCAAACATTCTCAAGATAAAGAAGTCAGTGTGATTAAAACAGGAGCTTTAGCTCTTGATATTGCCTTGGGGATTGGCGGTGTTCCGCGTGGTCGTATCGTTGAAATTTACGGTCCAGAGTCTTCAGGAAAATCCACTTTAGCGATTCATATTGTTGCCAATGCGCAACGCAATGGAGGCGTCGCGGCTTATATCGATGCTGAACACGCACTGGATCCTGCTTATGCGGCTAATGTTGGAGTCGATCTCGATAACCTGCTCATTTCTCAACCAGATAGCGGAGAAGAAGCCCTTAACATTGCAGAAATGTTGGCTCGCTCTAATGCTGTCGATGTCATCGTTATCGACTCTGTGGCAGCTCTTGTGCCTAAATCAGAGCTAGAAGGCGAGATTGGGGATCAATTTATGGGGTTACAAGCACGCTTGATGTCTCAAGCTTTGCGTAAACTCACCTCTGCTTTGGCTAAAAGCAATACCTGTGCAATTTTTATTAACCAAATCCGTGATAAAATCGGCGTGGTCTATGGAAATCCAGAAACCACAACAGGAGGACGAGCCCTTAAATTCTACTCCTCTGTACGCTTAGATATTCGCCGAACAGGAGGAATTAAAGGTCCTGATAACAGCGAAATTGGTAACCGCGTGAAAGTGAAAGTGAGCAAAAATAAAATGGCTCCTCCTTTCCAAATCGCTGAATTTGACATTCTCTTTGGGGAAGGGATCTCTCGTACTGGCTCAGCCATTGATATGGCCACAGAGTTCAATATTATTGATAAAAAGGGAGCGTGGTTCAGCTATAAAGGTCAACGCCTTGGACAAGGTCGCGAAGCTGTAAGAGAAGAGCTCAAAAACAAGCCTAAGCTGCTTGAAGAAATTGAGACTTTAATCATGGAACATTATAAGCAACGTCCCAAGTCTGCTAAAGCAGGCACTGCTGCCGCTGCCATAGAAGAAGAATCTTTTGTGGAGTAACTAGTCGAAGTTTAATAACCTTTGTTCTTTCCGGTTTAACGCAGAGGCGGGGAGGCGGAGAGACACAGAGGGAATAATAAGTCA
>JAGVJG010000021.1 GCA_020051235.1 Parachlamydiales bacterium
CAAAACATAAGTGAATATAAGGGCCATTTTCTTCCGAGGCGACTTCTTGTAGAAAAGCTAAGTCGCCCCCAAGATAAACTCCGTCTGTCACTTTTAGTGTCTGTTGGGGGATTGAGTCAGAAGAGTGAAGCAGCATCATTTGGTTTGTCTGAACAGGGCCGCCGGCTCTAATTCGAATATTGGGATTCGTCAGCTGACCTTGATTAACGATATCCTCCGGAAGCTCGACTTCTAGGGCTTTATTGACAACGAGACCGAATGATCCGTTAGGATTATGTTCACACACGAGAATGACACTTCGAAAGAATATCCCCGATTCAATATCGGGTGTCGAAATGATAAAGGTTCCCTTCTCGATTTTTGAATAAGGAACGTGTTCCATTACTCGCAGAACTCCGTTTTACAGGTTTCAGCATTCATAAGTTGTTGGTTATACATTTGAATGCTTTCTTCCATCATTTTAACACGTCGGATCAATTCAGCTATGACTTTTTTGTACTCACAGTTATCAGCGAGCTCGTCATAGCAAGGCAGGCAACTAGTTTGTTCTAGGACTTGATTTACGCGTGAAAGAGCAGTGTTGATTTGATTGACTTCATCGTTGAAGTAATTTCTAAATTCTTGCGGGCTTTCAAGGGTGTAAAGAAGATTTGCGCGTCTGGCTCTTACCCTTTGCCAGTTTCGATCGGATTGAAAGAAAATACCATAATGGTTGACATCATCCGTTAAAGTTTCAATTTTGCTTAAAATCGAGTTGAAACGTAGATAAATATCATCTTTCATGAAAAGCTGGCCGACGGTTCCTTCGCCGCTCGAGGTTTTTACAACAATCTTATTAGCGTTAGTGATCGTTGTGTCAAAATTCTTAAGAGTGGCAATCGCATCTTCTGTGATTTGATGAATGTTTCTAAGTGTCTTTTGAAGGAGTTCTTTATCGTTTAGAGCAGCTGCGATATCGCCGATATTTTCTACTGCGCGTGCGGCTTTTGATACGATTTGAGATCCATTCACATCTTTGAAGAAAGTAAGGACCGAATCAAGGGTTTCCTCAAATTTATCCGATAGTTCTTTAAATTCTTTTAAGGTTTCTTCAAGAGAGCCTGTTTCGACGGCATAGATGGTTTCTTTATCGACTTGTCTGAGGGTCTCATTCGGTTTTGGGGGAAGGGGAGTAATGGCGATTGACTTTTCACCGAGAAGGCCGGAAGTTTTTAAAGAAACGGTATCACTATTATAAATGTTAACTTTAGAGTCCACGGTCGCTTCAATTTCGTATAAATAGACGTAGCCGCTACGGGTTTTCCTGGGATCCTTCGGATCATATATCTCTTTAATAGAGATAACTTCTCCGACAGGTTTACCCCCATAAGTAACGCGGGTACCCGGG
The DNA here is from genome assembly GCA_020051235.1 of Parachlamydiales bacterium. Classification (GTDB taxonomy): domain Bacteria; phylum Chlamydiota; class Chlamydiia; order Chlamydiales; family Parachlamydiaceae; genus CAZABG01. Next base: position 1,388 of record JAGVJG010000021.1, read on the forward strand.
TTCACTTTATCTACGTCGGCAAAACGAAGCTTTAAAATCTTTCCGTCATCACCCACTGTGGGATGCAGGAAGAGGAGCATGAAAGTTACGATCGCAAAAGCTGCGACAACGAACAGTCCTATTAAAATGTTTTTTGCTTGGTCGCCCATTTATTTATGCACCTAACTCCTGTTTAGTCAAAACGGCATTTTTAAAGAAAGATTGAAGGGTAGGATTTTGAATTTTTACGAATTCTTTTTTCGGAGCGATCTCTTCAATAATGCCATTATTTTGAAAAGCTAACCTATCACCGACTTCCATAGCTGACTTCATATCGTGGGTAATAACTATGCTCGTCGCTTTTAATTCATGTTTGATCTGATTAATAAGATCATTGATCTGCATTGATGTAATGGGATCAAGACCGGTTGTGGGCTCATCATAAAGTAAAATATGAGGGCGATAAACGATAAGTCTTGCGAGACCCGCTCTTTTTCTCATACCGCCTGATAGATCGGAAGGCATCTTTTTTTCCGTATTTTCTAGGCCCACCATTTTTAAGGCTAACGCAACTCTATCTTTGACTTCACTTACAGCTAATCGGGGTTCATGTTGATTTAGATAAAAAGCGGTATTGTCACCCACATCCATCGAATCAAAAAGGGCGGCTCCCTGAAAGAGCATCCCCATTTGTTTAGTATATTGAACTCTTTTTGAAGGTCTTAGACTAGAGATATTTACGCCGTCGATTTCGACATAGCCGGAATCGGGCTGTTCAAGCCCTAGTATCTGTCTGAGTAAAACGCTTTTTCCAGTACCCGAACGTCCTAAAATAACAAGCGTTTCATCATCAAAAATATCAAGTGTCAAGCCTTTTAAAACTTCTAATGAACCATAACGTTTCTTGAGATCGCGAACCTTAATCATTCCTCAACCATCCAAATAATCGTTAATGGCGTCATAAGAGCTGTTAAGGATGACGGTGATTAAAAAGTTCACAATTAGAATAACGGAATAACAAATAACAACGGAGTTGGTCGTGGCTCTACCCACACCGGCTGCGCCCCCTTTCGTTGTCATACCGCGGTAGCAGGAAATGGTCACAATGATAAAACCGAATAAAAAAGCCTTCGTCATTCCGGAAAAGAAATCAAATAAAGTAATGTTAGTGGGTAAAGGATCTAAGAAAGCATTGGACGCCATTCCATAATAGCTTACCGCTACCAAGTAGCCTCCGATAATTCCGCAAATAGTACTAAAAATAGTAAGTAACGGCATCATGACAATGCCTGCTAAAAAGCGGGGCGCCACTAAATATTGATTGGGATTTACGGCCATTGAACGAAGCGCGTCAATCTGCTCAGTTACACGCATGGTGCCGAGCGTCGCGCACATCGCGGCTCCTACACGGCCTGTAACCATGAATGCAGTCAATACCGGCCCTAACTCTACAAGCATTGCTTTCGTCACCATTAATCCTGTTGCGGAAGCAAGTCCTTTATCAGATAACTGAAACCACGCTTGAGCTGCGAGCACCATGCCTGTCGATAAACCGGTAATCGCCACTACAGGTAATGACAAAACCCCAATTTCATACATCTGATCGCGAATTAAAGAATAATGGGGAGGTTTACGAATGGATACGACAATGACTTGGAAGATTAATTGCGAATAATCGCCAACAGCAAAAAGTGCTTTTTTCAGCTTCTCAAGCATAAAAGATCAATCATAGATGGGTTTTGCTATTGCCGTCAAATTAAGTAATACCTAATATTCTTTTTTTCTTTAGGGATACATATGATCGATGTCGAAGCTCGTCCTCATTCAGCCACAATCTTTGAACATTTAAAGAAGAGAATTCCGGGTGGCGTAAACTCTCCCGTTCGTTCAACTCTTGGTTTAATAGATGTTCCGATGGTAGCTGAACGTGGTGAAAAGGAATGGATCATCGATGCGGATCAATATCGCTACATCGATTATTGTATGTCATGGGGCGCCCTTATTCATGGTCACGCTCATCCTGAAATTATTCAAGCCGCTTACGATCAAATGCTTAAAGGAACGACTTACGGCATCACAACTGAAATCGAATTAAAGTTAGCCGAAAAGATTTTAAGGCTAATGCCCTCTATGGAGAAAATCCGATTTGTTTCTTCAGGCACGGAAGCTACCATGAGCGCGCTTCGTTTAGCAAGAGGCTATACCGGCCGCGTCCCTATTATTAAATTTGCAGGTCACTATCATGGCCATGCCGATTTTCTATTGGTTAAAGCAGGATCGGGCCTTTTCGGGCTCAATGGTACTTCAACTTCAGCCGGTGTTTCGGAAGATACGGTTAAACAAACGATTGTTCTACCCTTCAATGATGTCGATGCTTTTAAAAAAGTGATGAGCGAGCAGCTTGTGGCCGCGGTAATCTTAGAGCCTATTGCGGGCAACATGGGTCTTGTAAAAGCCACTGAAGAATTTATGACCGCTCTACGGGAAGAAACAGAGAAACAAGAGGCCCTTCTTATTTTTGACGAAGTGATGACCGGCTTTAGGGTCGCAAAAGGGGGAGCGCAGTCTCTTTATGGAATCGATCCTGATTTGACAACTTTAGCAAAAATTATGGGTGGGGGTTTTCCAGCCGCCGCTTTCGGTGGAAAGCAACCCATTATGGATAGACTTGCACCGTTAGGTCCTGTTTATCAAGCAGGTACGTTATCCGGCAATCCGGTCGCTATGGCAGCCGGACTTAAAGCGCTCGAAATCCTTGATCGTCCCGGTTTTTATGAATCGCTTGCCCTCAAACAACGTGCTTTCTTAGATCCTATTAAAGAATACATCGCTAAAAATAATCTCAATGTCGTGGTTCAAGAAGCGCTCGGAATGTTCTGCTTATACTTTGGCGTTAAGGAAGTTAAGAATATGAGCGATGCCGAAAAACTCGATAAGGCGCTCTTTAAAAAATTCTTCCGCTACATGTTTGATAATGGAATTTATATCCCTCCGTCTCAATATGAAGCGTGGTTTTTATCGGCTGCCCATACCGATCAGTCGCTTGCCAGAACCCAAAGTCACATTTTTGCCTTTTTCGATTCGCTCTGATAAGGTAGACCCATGCGAGCTTTCATTCTTTCTCTTTTGTTTATTTCTGTTTTGTTTGCCCAAAATGAAATCGTTTTAAAAGGATACATCGGACCTGAAGAATATAAAACGGCAGAGGCAAGTCTTCCAAAAGAAGGGGAGTTGACGTTAACGATCAACTCGACTTCTAGTGATTTAAACGCAACGCTCGATTTTGCAAGAAAGCTCTATCAACTAAAACCAAAAGTTCATCTCAAAGTTGTCATTGAAGATACGGCCTTAGGTCCCACCGCAATACTACCATTGCTCGCCGATGAAAGGTCCACAACCGCCTTTGTAAGTTGGGGGGATATTCCTTTAGGCTCTGAAAAAGTATTGCCGACTAATATTTTACTCAATCAAGTGGAAAGCCTGCTTCCCAAAGATAGTCCGCTTATTAAGGAAGTCGCTCGAGCGATGATCGATCCCAATTCCAGTTTCAGAGATTTTAAATTGCCCAATCAAACGCTCGTATTAAATAGACGACAACTTGATGAGCTGAATTTGGGTGGCTCCGTTATTGAAAAAGCACAAGCCCAACCTGTGGTTGTGCAAGGCTATGACAGCGTCTTCAAACAACACATCAAATTTAATCCTGACGGGGAAAATCTCGTAGGACGAATCGTTATTGATGATCGTACTCAGGGAATTTCTCAAGCAACTTGGATCTACGTTAAAAAGGCACTTGATAGCTATAAAGAATCGAAACCCATTTTTGTAATCCTTGAACTCAACACCCCGGGCGGAGAAGTTTATTCCGCGCAATTGATATCTGATGCCTTAAGGGATCTCGATGCTCAGCATGACATCCCGGTTGTTGCCTACATTAATAATTGGGCCATTTCAGCGGGAGCCATGCTCGCTTATTCAAGTAGATTTATTGTGCCTACCTCTGACGCTAGCATGGGAGCTGCCGAGCCTGTTTATGAAGGCGAAGGCGGTAAAATGGAAACTGCTTCCGAAAAAGTGAACTCAGCGATACGAACTGATTTTGCTAATCGCGCTGCTTTCTTTGGTCGCAATCCGGCAATTGCGGAAGCCATGGTGGATAAAGATATCATTCTTGTGAAACGACACGGAAAAATCATTAAGTTAGATCAAGAAAGCCAAGTGAGACTCGACGGCCCTGATCCCGATATTATGATTTCTCCAAAAGGAAAACTTCTTACCTTAAACGCAAAAGAGATGCTTGATTATGGAGTTGCCAATTTCATAGCTACCTCAACGAAACTTGAACCGTTAACTCAACAAGAAATTGAAACAGGAAAATATCCGGCGAAAAAAACGCTTCTTTTTCAAGAGCCTTATCTTGCTTCCATTCCTAATACGCAAATCACAACCTATCAAATGGATTTCAGAACGCGCTTTTTTGCGTTTTTAGCATTGCCTGCTGTTTCTTCGCTCTTATTTTTAGGGTTAATGGTAGGGGCATATATGGAAATTTCGTCTCCGGGATTTGGTCTTCCCGGAACGGTAGCTTTGACGTGCCTAATACTGATTATATTGTCGAGTTACTATCAAGAAATCGGATCGAATTTAGAAGTCATATTGCTACTACTAGGACTTGCAATCATCTTATTTGATCTCTTCGTCTTCCCGACTTTTGGATTACTTGGTATTATTGGAGCGCTTTTCTTTTTTGGAGGATTGTTTGCATTAATGCTTCCGGGCCTTTCTAGTTTAAATTACGAGTTTGATACGCAAACTTTTAATGCGGCAGGGGAAGCATTCCTTCATCGTCTAGCTTGGCTTTCAGGGGCCTTCCTTGTAGGAATGGGAATGATTGTAATACTCGCTAGATTTGTTTTGCCTAATTTCAGTGGATTTCAGCGATTTGTCTTGGAGGGTCATGAGCAAAAGGGATATACTTCATTTGAGCTTCATGAAGATTGGCCAAAACCGGGCGATTCGGGCGTTGCGATCACCTCTTTACGTCCCTCCGGAAAAGTTAGTATAAAAGATCACATTTATGACGCCGTCTCTTCGGGACAATTCATTGAAGTGGATGAGCCTGTTGAAGTTTTAAGAACGGAAAGCGGGCAGTTAGTCGTTAATATCGACTATCGGAGGAAAAAGTGAATCCCTATCTTTTACTGATTTTAGGTCTCGCACTCGTCTTTTTAGAGTTTTATCTTCCGGGTGCGATACTCGGCGTACTGGGTGCCATTTTTATTTTATCCAGTTATGTAGTTCTTATTTCACAAGGAGCCTCTGCCCTTGAAATAATTTTATTCTTTATCGGATCGTTTATAGCCCTTTATGCGCTTATTAAATTTGCCCTCTGGCGTATACCAAGAGCCCCCAATAGTCGATCTATTTATTTGAAAGGGGATCAGGCAGGCTATGTGGCCAGCACCTATGACGAATCCGCAATCGGCAAAATCGGGGAAGTTTTAACCGATCTCAAGCCCGGTGGCTATATATTAATTGACGGCAAGCAACACCCAGCCATTTCTCTCACTGGCTATCTTGCTAAGGGAACTCAAGTAAAAGTCGTGTCAGGCGAGGGAGAATCGCTTTTAGTCACGAAGGAGACAAAATGAACGAAGCCTATATCTTTATATTCATTGCAGCCTTCCTAGGGCTTATTGTGATGTTTATTCTAGGGAAATTTATTAGCATATGGTTCCAGGCCTTTGTGTCCGGAACGCGCATCCCGTTATTTAATATCATCGGGATGAGTATGAGAAAAATTCCACCTCGCACCATTGTTAACGCAAGAATTAACCTCTACAAAGCCGGTTTGAAAGATATTTCTGTAGAAGATCTTGAAACGCACTTTTTGGCAGGTGGACATGTGCCGGAATTAGTAATTGCCATGATCGCAGCCGAGAAAGCGAACATTCCTCTTGATTGGAGACGTGCAACGGCAATTGACCTCGCGGGTCGTAACATTAAAGAAGCGGTTCAAACATCTGTAAACCCAAAAGTGATCGATTGTCCTTCACATGGAGGATATATTACAGGTGTTGCAAAAGACGGTATTCAAATTAACGTACGTGCGCGTGTAACAGTAAGAACCAACATCGCTCAGCTTGTTGGGGGAGCGACAGAAGAAACGATTATTGCTCGTGTAGGGGAAGGTATCGTATCCGCTATCGGGGGATCTGAAACTCACTTAAACGTTTTAGAAGCTCCTCAAAGAATTTCAAAAGTCGTTCTTGAAAAAGGCTTGGACTCATCTACTGCCTTTATGATTCTTTCGATTGATATTGTTGAAATGAACTTGGGTGAAAACATTGGAGCTCGTCTCCGTGCCGATAAAGCGGAATCCGATAAAAGAATCGCTCAAGCGGAAGCGGAAAAACGAAGAGCAATGGCGGTTGCGATGGAACAAGAGAACATCGCTCAAGTTAAGTTAATGGAATCGAAATTAATTGAAGCGCAAGCGCTCGTGCCTCAAGCGATGGCAGATGCATTTAGAGCTGGAAACATGGGTGTTTTAGATTATTTAAAAGTCAAAAACATCGAAGCGGATACTAAAATGAGAAGTTCCATTTCAGATAAAAGCGATAAAAAATGAGTTTAATTGAGTTCATAGGCTTTATAATCAGCTTTTTTGCGTTCATCATTCTCTCTTTAAGAAGAATGAAAGAGCGAAAAAACCAGCCGCTTGAAGCCTATGAAGAGGAAGAAGAGCAAAGCGAAGAAGACGATGAAGCTCTTCGTAATTATCTTAGATCGATTGGCGTGGAAGTGGAGCAAAAAAGACCTCCACCTCCGCCCCCCAAACCCGTTCCTCAAAGACAATTGCCTCCGATTCATCGTCCTTTAAGTTCGCCGATTGAATCCAAACGCTTGGTTACAAATATTGAATCGAAAAGCTACGCTTCAACTATCCAAGAACAAAGACTTGAATCACACGTCGAAAAAAGGGAACTTGTAACAAGTACTAACGCGCCCGCTTATGAGGTGCATCTCACCGAGCAAAAGCAAATAAGTGGTGCCGATGAATTGATTGATAGACTGCCTTCCCTCGGCTCACTTATAATCATCCATGAAATTTTAGGTCCGCCAAAGGCCTACCAAGAGCAAAAGTCTCTTTATGATCTATGAAGAGTTAAGAAAGAAATATCCCCACGTAAAAATCGTCGCCGTTACGAAAAATCACCCCTGGCCTGATTGTGAATTTCTATACAATGCCGGCGCTCGCGATTTCGGTGAAAATAAAGTCCAAGAAGCTCTTGAAAAACTTTCACAAGCCCCTCAAGACGCCCACTTTCACTTCATTGGCACTCTCCAAAAAAATAAAGTAAATAAAGTCGGCCGCAACTTCACACTCATCCATTCCGTCGATTCCATCGAGCTCGCCCAAAAAATCGCCGCCTACTCCCCAACACCCCAGCCCATCCTTCTCCAAGTAAATATCCACCATAAGCATGGCTTCACTCCCGACTCTCTTCATCAAGTCTACGAAATGCTTAAACAACTTCCTTCGCTTGAAATCCAAGGTCTTATGACCATGGCCCCCGATACAGATGATACAACCCTCATTCGCTCGACTTTTAAAACCCTCCGCACCCTCGGCGACTCACTCCAGCTAAAAGAGCTCTCCATGGGCATGTCCAATGATTACGAAATCGCAATCGATGAAGGAGCTACAATTATCCGCCTAGGGACGCTTCTCTTTAAAAAGTAATCGTATTATAAGCACATCTTATATGGGACATCCTCTAGTTGTTTGCTCTTATAATATGGGTCGAGCTTCCTCGGATTATTTGAATGCATGTAAATTCGCTGATCCTACTTTTCAATTAACTTGCAGAGAGGACGACGAAAAATTCAACGAACAATATTTACGAGTGCAAGAAGTCTCCGCTAAATGGTTACAGAATTCAGCGGATATCTATTGTTTGCAAGAAGTGGAATATCTCGACCGTCCGTTAATCCAATCCTTAAAAAATTGGAACTATCATTTAGTTTATTTCGAAAACGCACATACTATCGATACGGTGATTGCCTTAAATAACGTCCGTTTTTCAAAAATCGAGCAGAAGTCTTTTAAATATTTCATCGATGCGAACAATTTTAAAACGATCGCTGCTGTAACTGCTTGGGATAAATTGTCAAAGCAATCTATCACCATATTTTCAGTCCATGCGCCGGGCTATCCAATAGTTCCAAATGCGCCTCACTCAGAAACATCTCCCGGCGAACAATACTGCGCTCGGCTTTCAGAAAAAATAAAAGAATTTCCTGCGACTCTAAAAATTATTGCCGGCGATTTCAATTCAAACCCTGAACTTAATCCCGCCCGATTCGCTCCCTTTCATAAATATTCCCTTCATCGCACAAACAAACCCACAAACGTTAATCCAAAGGACAAAACACAATCCGAGCGAGAACTCGACTTCTTCCTCACTCAATCGGACTCATCAAATTCTTTCTTCTCAGCCACTAAACGTCACAATATATTTTTTATGCCCTCACCCCTGTCCATCAACCCCGAATCTAACCCCTCGGACCACGTCCCCCTCCTCTTAGCCATCACAACCCAAAACAAACCCTCCACCCTCTCAAAAGTCCCCACCTTCTTCCAAAACCTATTTAAGATTGGGTAAGAATTATCTACTTAATTCACACCCACAAACTCTTGAATAAAGATTTGTATAGCTTTCAGCAACATGAAAGGTAGCAGTTTTTGAATAATAGTGTATGATACCATGAGATAGACCAATTCCGTTAAAATCAGGTGAATTACATGGGAATTTAATGATAAATGACAGATTTTCTTCTGAAAAACGATTACATCCAAATTTTGCTATAATTTTCGGATCAGTTTTAGCATTTTTAATTAGCTCTTCAGTAAAAGACACAATTAAAAAAGTAGCCTCTTCCTGTGTAATTTTATAAGGATATTCAAAGCATAAATCATATTTATCTAAATAAGCTATTGGGTCTAAGTTAACTCTTCCGTTAATTAACCCGTATTTGCATTTTGCCTCTTCTAAAATCCTTCCTATTGTACCTTGTAGATGACCACAATCCTCATCACAACCAAAACAAAATATAAGAGTAAATAATGTTAATAGTCTGATCATAAATAATTATGTCCTGTTTAAATTTGTTCCGTAAACTTTAAAATACGCTTCGGAATATGATTCTTTTTTGTACGTTTCAAGCGTATATGTTTTTTTAAGAAATTTAATACTTTCATTGGATAACTCAATAGCATTTAATTGAGGTCTGTAACTTCCATCGTAATCAATAAATGTAATTAAAAAATAGGCGTGATTTTGATCTACTGGAGGGTTATCCATATTTTTTAAAATAAATTCGGAATGATTAATTAAACGTATGTAATCTTCTGTAAATTGAACTAACAATTGTCTAGCTTCATCTTCAGTGTAAATTTTATAAGTTTCAAAAGTAAGTCTAAAATTTTTAATTATGTTAGGTCCCTGAATACCACTCCCAATGCAAGTTAAATCATATTTCTTTTTTGCTATCTTATTGATTAATTTAATGCCTTCTTGCACATTTAAATCGTCATTGCACGCTGCTAATGATAAGATAACAAATATTAAATACTTCATTTTTTTATACCCTCTATAATTGCTTTAAAATCATTATCAATAAGATCTGCTGCATCACGATAAGTTTTTCCATTGATTAAATGGTCAGGAATCATCAAAGATTTTGGATTCATATATGTAACATTTGCTTAGTCTCTGATCGGAGGTTCAGTTCCGAAAACTCTATAATATGCTTGATGGTAAGGTTCGATTCTAACATCAAAATATTTTTGAGGGGGGTGATTTGCATGAAAAATTATTTCACCACAAGATAGAGATATTCCAGTAAAATCAGATCCATTTTTAGGGAACGAAATAAGATAATACAAATTATTTTCAGTGAAAGGGTGTTTTTCTAAATTTTGCATCACTACAGGATCAGTTTTTGAAATTTTGATAAGATCTTCAGTTAACGAAATGATTAAAGTACGAGCTTCTGCATAACTAATTTTATAAGGATATTCAAAATCTAATTATATTTGGTCCCTGCATACCACTTGCAATACACTCAAGATTGTATTTGTTTTTTGCGATTTTTGTTATAGCAGCTATTCCTTTGCCAGTGTTTAGGTTATCATCACAACTTGTATAAAGAATAATCAAAAGTAAAAGAATTGTAATTGTTTTCATTTAACTCGAATTGGGTGGGTAATATCCAAATGCTTTTTGATGTGATTCTGAATAGCTTTCTGAAAATATTTCCTTCAAATTTCTGTGAATATCTAAAGTATTAAAAATGAACGATCCGTTAGAG
>JAGVJG010000148.1 GCA_020051235.1 Parachlamydiales bacterium
CCTGCTGAGGTTGCCTCAACTTTTTATTTCCCTCAACATACTTCCGCTCTTTTCTCTGCCTTCACAACTGCCTAGAGGGACTTATGCAACAACGCCATAGGCAAGTGCGAAGTTCGATGTGACGAGTTCTTGGAATGCATCTAAATCCAATTTAGATTTGTAATAACATTTATGATTTTCATTTAGAGCATTTAAGGCGCCCCTGACAACGGTAGGGTCGGGGTGGTTCTTTCTGTATAGATAATTAAATTTTGATTGGTCGATGCAGTTTAGGCAATATTTTTTAAGAACAGAAATTCTTTCTAAGAATTCGTAACAATAATTGAGTCTTTCAATACCTAGGTCGCCTTTCTCCTTCAGTCTGCTAAAAAGATAAGTATGTGTTCGCCCAAATTCCTTAGAACCGATCTCATATTCTTTATCGTAAGTCATAATAGTCGTGAAGTTGCAACCAAACCCGATTTTGGTAGCCTGATTTCTCAAATTAGGTACCAATTTGTAATGCTGATCGCAACGAACTAAATCTCCAGTAATCCACTGAAAATTAGAGAAAAAAAATAAAAAGACTATGTACAGAAATCTCAGCACAAAGACTCCAAATTAGTTGAGGGAGGAGACGAAGATGGAGCGGTCGCCGTAGAGGGGGCCTTTAAAAGGTTCCCAGGGCAAGTCGAGATTGATGATTTGATGGGTAGGAATGTGTGGGCCGAATCTGACGATGGCTACAGTGTGTCCTTCTTTCCAACGGTCAGAGGGGATAAGATTATCTTCGGTTTTCCAAATTGTTCCATCACTGAGTATGAGAGTAAATCCATCGTCAATAGGAGAAGAAATATTGGAGGAACTCGTTTTCTTAGTATTCTTGAACACCTTTTGAATGGTTGGAAAAATAACCTTTGTTAATGGATTTGGCTCTGCAATCACTTCGGTATTGTTAACATGGTTGAGGCGAATTCCACTTTCTTGCCCAGTTGCTAGAAAAATCTGATCTTCGATTTCCCATGAGGTAAGAACCTTCACAACTTCTGGATTGGCATCGGCCACCCATACCGATCCATCAGACAGACTAATGACAGCGAATACCTGAGAGTCCGGTTTGTAATTCGTGACATACACAATGTTTGCAATAAAACGGTCGTAAGCCCCTTCTTGTGCTGCTAGAAAAGAGATCATCATACAGAGTGTAAAGAGGGCTCTGTTAAAGTAATTCATCTTAAACCTCATCTAATGAAGACAAAAGTAAGATAAGGTTTGATGGAAATAAATAGAATTACTAATTTATTGAGCTGTGCAATTAAAGGAAGTTTCAACTATCTTAACGTCTTCTCCGCGAATTAGAAGGAGGGCTGAGTAGTCTTCACATTTAAGGAAATTACGAAGCTCTTCAAAAAAGGGTTTCCAGTCGCATTTTTCGCCGCAGGTAAATAGATCGACAAAGCAGGCCCCATGTTCCGGGTAAGTGTGAATCGAGGCGTGGCTTTCTGAAAGAAGGAGAACTTGTGTCATCCCCTGTGGTTCAAAAAAGTGCCTTCTATCGTCAAGAATACCTGCTCCAGTTAATTGCACAGCTTTTTGCATAACATCAGCCAGCTTCTCAGAATCACCCATCCTTTCCTTATCACATTTCATGAAGCTTGCAAGAAAATGGTTCCCCGTGAACTCGAAAGTCTCTTCAGCAGAAACGGCTGTTAGGCATAAAAAGGGGACAATAAAGATCAAACGAAACATGTTTTGCCTTAGTTAGTTTTTTGAAGTTCGAGAAGAAAATGGGCTTCCTCATCGGTTAAAAGATGACCGAAATGAGACCATTGATAGTCGGCTATGAGAGGTTTAAAAGTCGAAACTTCCTCATCCAAAAAGCCATAACGGAGTCCCGTAAAAGTAAATCCCCGTTTCTCAACAGTTTCTCCTAGTTGAGCTAGATGGCTTTTTTTGTCATTTACAAAGAGGATTTTTTCAGGTTTAAGGCCTAGGTGGTCTAGAAAAAGGTAGAGGGCATCGCCTTTATGTGTTCCATGAGTGAAAAGGATCCCATCATGGAAAATAACGACCTTTCCATTATCAAAAGAGAGGTCTTTTTTAACCGGTGCAGAATCTTTTAGATTAACGCCGATGGATGCAAGTTGTTCTACTGTAGCATCTGCAAGGCAGTAACCCCTGGTCGTCAAAGCAATGACAGGCAATCCCGATTTTATGATTGCATCCACGACTTTCTTTGTTTCAGCTTCGACAGGAAGAAAGGAGGCGACTGAAACGACTTTTTGGTATTCCGATAATGCCTTTCTAAAGGCATTTTCGGGAGGATGCTCGTTTTGGTACCTTGATAGATTGTGATAAAACCATTGGTCAGATCCTAGCTGCTGTTTTGCTTTGATTAGGGTATTGTCAATATCAAGAATGACAAATGGTTTTTCTTCCAAATAAGGCAGTACCTCTTCAATCTTCTGGATTTCGACGATCCGAGAATGTAAAAAAAGAGGAAGAAGCAAGAAGAAGAAAATTGTTCTCATGGCCATATAATGTATCAAATGAGGGAATTGTGAGAGAAGAACGGGATGCATTGGGAACAGCCTATGTTCCTGATGAGAGGTATTATGGCGCTACAACCGCAAGATCCTTAAAGACTTTTACAATTGGCTGGCATGTGATGCCAAGGCCTTTGATCGATGCTATTCTTCTGATCAAAGAGGTGGCGTGCGAAACAAATCTAGAACTTGGAATCCTTTCTAAAGAAAAAGCTGAGCTCATTTTGCAAGCTGTTCAAGAAATTCGGAAGAAGGGGATGGAAGAAGAATTTCCCCTTTCCCTTTTTCAAACGGGCAGCGGCACGCAGACTAACATGAATGTCAACGAAGTCATTGCCAATATTGCCAATGAAATGGCTGGTTTTCCTCGCGGGACAAAAAGTCCCATCCATCCTAATGATGACGTCAACCTTTCTCAATCATCGAATGATGTCTTCCCGACAGCGATGCATGTAGCCATTGTTTTGGAATGGGTTAAAAAACTTCTGCCTTCCTTGATATCCTTAAAAGAAGAATTGAAGGCTAAAGAAAAATCATTTGAAGGGATTTTAAAAATCGGTCGCACCCATTTGATGGATGCTGTCCCCATTGCCTTAAGCCAAGAATTTTCTAGCTATGCAGCCCAGGCAGAGCAAAATCTTTATCGGTTAGAAGTGGCTTTACCCCATCTGCTAGAGCTGCCATTAGGTGGCACAGCCGTTGGGACAGGTCTCAATTCGCCCCCAACATTTGGTAAAAAGGCGATTGAAAAAATTAGTCAAAAAACAGGTCTTCCTTTTATTCAAGCTTCCAATCTTTTTCAGGGGTTAGCTTCGAAAGATTCTTTTGTTTTTGCAAGTGGAGCGATCAAAACCTTAGCCTGTTCTTTAATTAAGCTGGCTAACGACATCCGATGGATGGGATCGGGACCGAGGGCAGGTTTGCAAGAGTTAATTCTTCCGGCAAATGAGCCAGGTTCTTCGATCATGCCTGGCAAAGTCAATCCGACACAATGTGAAGCTCTTACTATGGTTGCTGTTCAAGCGATAGGCAATGACGCAGCTCTTACATTGGCTGGTTCGCAGGGCAATTTTGAGCTTAATGTTTATATGCCCGTTATCTTTTACAATCTCTATGAAGCCCTCACGCTGGTTTCAGATGCTATGGATAGTTTCCGGACTCACCTCTTAATAGGATTAAAGGCCAATCGGAAAGAGATGGAGCGTCATCTTAATCAATCTCTCATGTTAGTAACGGCTCTTGTTCCAAAGATAGGCTATGACAAAGCAGCGAAAGCAGCTCGCAAAGCCTACGAGGAAGACAAATCGCTCCGTGAGGCCGTCCTCGAACTTAACTTTCTAGATGGTCCTACCTTCGATTCCCTCGTGCGTCCCGAAGATATGGTGTAGCGGATAGGATGATGATTTCTACAGGGTGAATAAGTTTATGGCTTTTTCCAAAAGCCTTTCACTCGGTCCATTTTCTTTAAATTCTCTGAATAGATTAATTATTTTGTCTGCATCTGGATGATTTTTTAGTTTTTCAGCTAAAACGGTCTCATAATTACGTGGGATCATATTGTCTTCTGTCGATCCAGTTAACAAGTTATAAGCAAGTTTGAAGTAATCATTTATATCGGTGTTATATGCATCTTTTTTTGTTATCTTTAAATTACTAAGGACCTCGTTAGGAGATAAGATTCCTGCATCGATCATCATTTGCATTTCGGAGGTTATAGGTTTATGGATGACATTGCCTTTAGAAAACGATAAAGCCGATCCAAAGTCACAAAGTTTGGCATGGCCAGATTTTAAAAGAATATTTTTTAAATTAAGGTCGTTGTGTGAGATCTTTTCCTTATGAAGGGTATCAACAGTCGCTGCAACTTCACTTAAAATAGAGAGTTTATCTTTAATGGATAGATTTTTGATGAGGCTTTGATTATTTAAGGAGCCTTCGGCTTTTTCTAAAATTATTGTAGATTCACTTAAATCAAATCCCAATTGTTTGATAACACCTGGGTGGTTGCTGAGTAAATTCAAAAATTTTGATTCATTAGCTAATTCTGAATAACCTTCTGGTTTTGCCACTTTCACGACAACTTCGGTTTCACCAGACATAGGCTGAGTAGCTTTTGCAAAATAGACATTGCCATCTGCGCCAGATTTAAAAGGTTTCTCTTTATCGTAAACATATTCATTTCCATTACAATCAATGCTTCTCAAGGTCTTTGCAGCTTCTGGCTCTATTTTTTTGTCGTAACCATGTCCAAAACCTTCATTTTCTCGAGGTCCACCAACAATAACGCCCATACTCTTCAACCTTCAATTAAACTACTTTTATCCTGAA
>JAGVJG010000036.1 GCA_020051235.1 Parachlamydiales bacterium
GTAGTGCGTAGGCACACTCGGAGCGATAGCTTGCGTCAGCAAGCGCTTAGGGCGATTTTAACCCCGCAAGAAATGGCCTTGGGGAGCGGGGGCGGAGCCTTGGGCAAGAACATTCGTCAGGAGAAAAGCCCTGCTTTTTTTCTGACAACTCTCGAGTAGAAATTTAAGGAGTAGCGAGATGTTACTCACAAGTTAACTCTACTTCCAATGATTAGCGGGAATCGGGCACGGGCACGCACGCGGGCACGGGCACGAGAACAGTCTGTGTAGTTACATAGGATGGAGGAAGTCGGTGTCCATCGCTTCGCCGTAAAACCACATGGCAATGCCATTCTGTTCAACAATGGGTCGGACATGGAGGAATTTATTATCCGCCTGTTCGGTAAGTGGATACTCCATCGGATTACCCACATATAGGACACGCAGTTCTTTCCAATAATTTAAATACTGCACATCGTCTGGTTTAATGATGGGTCCATCTAAGTATAGTCCGTGAATCTGGTTTTGCAGGTTCGGTGATTTAAGGAGTCGTTGTGTCCCCTTCAATCCAAGGCCATAACACTGTCCTATAAGCAACCTTCTTAAGGGTCTCAATGTGACAAGTGTATCTAATGATTGAGGGGTAATGGTTGCGTTATATATTTCAAAAGTTTCTATCGATGTTCTTAAGGGGCCTTCAAACATAGCGGGAAAAGATTCATCATTTAGTGTGGGACAATTAATTAAACGTAGAGTGGTTAAAGATAATTTGCTTAATTCTGCAAATTGAGAAGGCGTAATACGAGTGGATCCGTTGATAGCGAGGTATTTTAAGCCTGGCGGCAATCCTGTAAGTTTATCTAAACCAATGGTACCAAAATACAAATGCGTAAGCGTGCGAGGCAGTTTTGAAAGAACATTACTGCCAATACCCTCATCTCCGCAGCTTTGAATGGATAGATAAGTTAGTTTAGTTGCCTTTTTACAAAACTCTAAAAGTGCACTTTCGTAGTAATTTCCCGAAAGACTTCCTACTGTAAATGAGGTTAGCGTTTCAGGTAGATGCTTCATTATTTCTAAACTGAAGGGATAATCATTCCAGGTTAGTTGTGTTAGCTGGAATAGAGCGATCAAAAGTTTGACAACTCCTTTATCGGTAACTTTTGAAGTAGGAGATTGATTATCGCCCCCAATGGATAAAGATCTTAACGCTGAATAGGCAGCGAAATGCTGCAAAACTTCGTCATTAAACGCTACCACAGACATTGATGTTGCTTGCACCAAATCTAATTCATAAACTGAGGTCGATAGCCTTAAAGTTAAAAGGCCCGCTGTAGTTAAAAAGCACGACTGCAATTTTAACTTTTCTAATTTAGAAAAACTCTGAATGAGGGGAAGTGTAGAATCAATAATGGCAACAGAGGTGATTTTTAAAACTTTTAAACGGCTCTGTAAATTTTTATCCGAAAGAAGGGTGTAGTAGCCTTCGGGAGTTAGTTTAGGGGCGCACCAGTAATTAATTTCTAGATGAGTTAGATTTTTTATTTTGGCAATGGCTTCTAAACCTGTATCAGTAAAATCC
The DNA here is from genome assembly GCA_020051235.1 of Parachlamydiales bacterium. Classification (GTDB taxonomy): domain Bacteria; phylum Chlamydiota; class Chlamydiia; order Chlamydiales; family Parachlamydiaceae; genus CAZABG01. Next base: position 1,562 of record JAGVJG010000036.1, read on the forward strand.
AGCGTTTCAATTTTGTCAGCTCGCGCATGGAGTCGAAGCTCTGTCAAATTCGGACAACATACTTCTATCAATCTTATAATCTCATCGTCGAAATCAGTAAGAGTTAAAGAAGGAAAACTTTGGCCTTTTTCTCGAATCTCTTTTTTCATTTGTTCAAGGGACATATAACCTTGATGAGGCAGCCCCTCCACTATTTCAGGCTGATTTTCCCCATGCAAAACTCGGGTGGTACATTTTTTTAAAGCTTCAACAACCCTCTGATATTGAGGATCTCCCTCTCCCAATCTACCTAAAGATACTTTCATGGCTAGTAGAATCGAATAGGAAACAGTGGATAAATCCTCTATGCCTGCAGTTTTCTGTTTAAATAAGGTTACTGTAGAGGGTAAAGGAGCTCGTTTTGGAGCTTCAGTTGTTTTTCCGCCAAAGCCAAGTCCAAATATAGACATGTGATTGTCCCATTATTAATTTAGAGCTATTTTTTAACCCTCTTTCCCTCTTTTTTCAAGAGGGAACTTCCGAGATGAACCAAAATGAAAAAACCGTTCTTGGCGCTACGAAAATCGAACTTTTAGTAATAAATTGTTCTAATATTTTTATGTTTAAATAAGCAATCATTTGTTATAATAATTTAAATTTAAAAATAAAATACTTATAACATATATGATTTCAAATATAACTCCAAAAAGTGGCGCTAATTTTCAATTAAATCCGAGCGAAGGGGATGCAAATGCAAATGAGCGAGTAACCTCTGTTGCAAATCCTATCATTGCTTCTTCAGAAAAAACAAATTCGGGCGTCTTTCCAAACAATCTAAAAATAACGCTTGTAAATGGAGATATTTACGAAGGTGAATGGAAAAAAGATCTAATGCATGGTCACGGTAAACTTATTTTTGCTGATGGTGATGAGTACGAAGGTGAATTTAGAGACGGGGTAAGAAATGGAATAGGCAAATATATCTTTAAAAATCTCGGGGTTGTGTACCAGGGGCACTTTTTAAATGGCAAAAGGGAAGGTTTAGGAAAATTAAGTTACAGAGACGGGCGTTATTACGATGGAGAATGGAAAGATAATCAAATGAATGGTCACGGTAAGTACGTTTTTGTCAATGGTGATGAGTATGTAGGTGAATTTAGAGACGGAGCAAGAAATGGAAAAGGCAAGATGATTTGCAAAAACGGAAGTGTTATGGTTTGTGAGTGTAAAAACGACAAACTTAATGGTTTTATTACGGTAGAAGTTCCGGGGAAGTATATTTTTGAGGCTAATTTTCTCGATGGAAATAGAATGGGCCCTGGAAAATCATCATATAAAGATGGTTCTGTTTATGAGGGAGAATATAAAGGGTATTCAAGACATGGATTAGGTAAATACACTAATAAAAAAGGTGAAGTTTACGTAGGTGAATATAAAAACGATAAAAGGATGGGGTGGCATAAAAGAACTTTAGTAAATGGAAGCATTATTATGACTTACTTTTCAAAGAATATAGCCACTCAAGAAAGTTTCGAATGTAAAGTTTTACGTTAATTCTAGAGAGGGGCACTAAAGCCCCTTCAAATTCTTAGTTTAAATGTATTTGAGGGCGCCTTTGATGCCCGACAGGAGTGCGCGAGGGGTGGAGCTGCCGTGGCACTTCATGACTAGGCCTTCAATGCCGAGCACAATAGCGCCGGGATGTTCCATCCAGTCAAATCGTTTGTGAAGTTCTTTTCCTTCAATAGAAAGGCTTTGAGTAAGCGTTTCGAAGATATAGTTTGCGGTGCCTTCTGCTGTTTTAATGAGAAGGTTGCCTGAAAATCCATCAGTGACAATCACATCGGCTTTACCAGAAAAAAGATCGCGTCCTTCAATATTGCCTATAAAATCTGCGTCGATATTGAGGTCGGCGAGCTTATGGTAGGCTTCCTGCCTTTCCAACGACCCTTTTCTTGACTCGACGCCAATGTTTAAGAGGGCGAATCGAGGACGTTCTATGTTGTAAGCTTTTCGATGATAGTTGACTCCTAGCTGCGCAAAATGGGCGAGCAGGGGGGCTTTACATTGAACCGTACCACCCACATCAAGGACCGAAACGGGCTTGTCAATGGTAGGCAAGGTGGCTAGGAGGGCCGGTCTTTTAATGCCAGGCAATTTAGGTAAATAAAGAGAGGCACAAGCGATGAGAGCGCCCGTATTTCCTGCTGTTATAAAGCCATCTACTTTCTTTCGTTTAAGAAGTTTTAGGCCTTTGAGCAGAGAGGAATTTTTCTTTTTTCTAATTGCTTGAATAGGATCTTCGCCCATTTCAATAAATTCATCAGCCTTGAGAATTTTTATTGAAGGATGGGGAGAAAGTTCAATATTCGGTGTGACAATAACTGTAAAAGAGGCGTGAGGAAACAAGTGGGTCGCTTCAACGACCCCTGGATAGAGCTGGTTTGGGCTCTTATCAGAGCCCATCAGGTCAATCGCGAGCCTCATCAAGAATTATTGCTTCTTCTCGAAAATAACTTCTTTGCCGTAATGACCGCATGATGCGCATACACGGTGAGGAAGGATAGGGCTTGAACAGTTTTGACATGTTGTCAAACTTTTAGGTTTTTTAGCGTGGTGTGCCCGCCTCGAATTTCGTCTTGCGTTTGACAGACGGTTACGTGGTACAGCCATGGTTCAGATACTCCTCAATTATAAATCTTTAAAGGGCCGGTACCCTTCTTCATTATCTTCTTTCTTAGGATCGGCCAAAAATTTTTCGATGTTTTGTCTCTCGGGACAATGTCCTTCCGAACATTCTACTACAAAGGGGACTTCTAGTAAAATAGCTTCCCTTACTACATCGGTAAAATCGAACTTTTGTCCTTTTAACTCGTCAAGGGGTTGAAGGTGAGTTAAATTTTTAACTTGAATGTCCAGGGGTTTCATTTGGTTACAAACGGAGCAGCGCGCTTGAGCGGTGGTTTCAATATTTAGCTGGAGAACTAGTTCGTCTTCAGCTAGATAAGCATCCCCTTTGATCACAATGGGACTTGTAAATTTTAGGTCTTTTTCTTCGACTAGAAACTCAGGGGATACCGTTTCATCAATCGATTCGCTCTGCCCTTTTTTTAGTCTATCGACAAGGATACTGAGTTGGGGATTTGTCATGGTTTACCTTTTAAAGTCTTATATTTCATGCTAGTAGATTGGGAAGCATTTAAGAGAAGGGCAAGGCGATTCGGGTTTTGTCTGCTTATCGATTTCTGAGCTTCTTGAATGAAAGTTTCATAATCTAAATTGTCGAGGCTTGCGATTCTTTCATCGAGCCATCTGAAATTTCCATTGAAATCTCTAATAAATCGAAAATAGAGTTCTCCGAGCGCTTCCAAATTTTGAGGTTTATCGCTTAAAGATTTGCGAAGTGAAGCTTTCATTTGTTCAAATCGTTCTTTTGGAATTTCGCTTCTCAAATTTTTTGAATAGTTTTCAAGAAACGATTCCGTTCTATAAAGAAGTTCGAGCGGGTGATGGGTAGAGGATTGTATCGCAAAAAAGTAGAAGAGATGTTGAAACACATCATCAGAAAATGAAGTGACGACATAACCCGTTTGTTGCTCTGTTCTGAGCTTTTTAAAATAAGCTTCCGATAAACCCATAGCGAGTATTTGCTGAATTGATCGATTGGTTGCAGAAAAAGGTTTTAATTCGATGGCAAGCGTGAGTACGGAGTTTTCCCCTTTAATTTTATGCTCGATTATAAAGGGTCCTTTTGAAAGATCGCGTACAGTGGGTCTTTTCTGATCTTTAAGGGGGAATCCTCTTTTAGATAATTCAAAGAAGGGAGTTGCAAGCTCTAGTGCTTTTTTCTCATTTAAATTTCCTATCAATAAGCTTTCAACATAAGCTCTTTCGAAAAAGCTATTTAAAAAAGTATTAAAGTCGGCAAGGGTTACTTTTTTTGCAGCTTGAACTTTTTGTCGAATTGACGCTTCGCCTATTACATCTTCCGTTAAATAAGTCGTGATTTGCTCATAAGGAGGACTCGATAAGCTATTTTGATAATCTCGTTTAAGCTCTTCTAAGCGACTATCAAAAATTTCTTGTGTGAAACTCAGTTGATGAAGTTCATCAGAAACTTGTTTTAGAATTGTTTGAGAAGGATCCGAATATCCACTTATCGTGACAGCAAGTCCTCTTGGATTGCTTGTGATAGACAATTCAGTTCCCGCAAGCGAGGCTTCACTGATAAGCCCTAATAAATTGTAGTTAAGGATTTTCAAAAGCAAGTCGGCAAGAACTTGGTTCTTCGCTTTTCGATATTGATAAGCGGATGATCTTATTTCAAAGGCCCCATAAATCTCGGGAGAAGCATAAATATTATCGCTCCAGTAAAAGAGGCGACCGTTTTTATCGTCCGCAATAATTTTAGCGTCAGGTACGCCCGTATAGTTTACAAATTCGTTTTGAAGAAGGTCGAACGAGTGAGGAAGAAATCGATTGGCGGTAGGAAGGCTAAAAGCGGAGGGGATGCTCTCAAGAGGTAAGGGATCGATGCGGTAAGGCGTTTGGGTCCACTCTTCGGTTTTGTTATACTCTTGATGCGTCTCTTTTTTTGGAGCGGCTAAAAAAACCACTACTTTTGAAGGAGCGATGGAGTCAACGGCACTGCGTACGGATTCTACATCTACTTTTTCGATCAAATTAGATTTTTCGGGAAAACTCGAGACGCTCTCATAAGGTAATAAGGTGGCCACTTCTTTGGCTTCGGTGCTGACATCATCACGATTTTGATTTTCGTAATTAATCTTTTTTGCAAGAGCGACTTCTTCAACGATAGATTTATCGATGCCCTTATTTTTTAAAGTATCAATTGCGCCGAAAACAATGCCTAAAACTCTATTCTTATTTTTTAAGCCATTAGCGGTTAACTCGACTTCGATTTGGAAAAGGCCTTCCGTTTCGCTTAATGGATAGGCTCCGACACCCACACTTGAAGCCAAATTTTCAGATTTAAGGATTTGACTTAAGCTATTCTTTCCTTCATTTCCAAGTATATGGGCCAAAATATCAAACGGTTTGCTTTCTCTATTCGAAGGGTTGATTTCCCAAAGTAAGCTTAAAACCGTGCGCGATTGAACAGGCTCGTAGGTAATTAATTTGCCTTGTAACCGAGAGAAAAGGTCAGCGGGAATCGAGGGTAGGGGTTTGTCGCTTTTTGGAACTTGACCAAACTTTTCTTCTGCGATTTTTTTAAGCTCATCAATCGGAAGAGGAGAAAGTAAATAGAGTCGCATTCTATCGCTAGAATAGGCGTCTTTATAGAACTGCTTTAATTCTTCTTGAGAAGCTCCTTTTAAACTGATCAAGTTTCCGCTTGTGAAAGAATGAAAGGGATGACTTGCCGTTGCTTCCTGCCTAAGGATTTCCAGTTCACGATAGGAATCGATATCGAGATTTTTTCTAAACTCTTGATCGATTGCATTAAGTTCCCGATCAATACCATCAGGACTGAAAAGAGGGGAGACGAAAAATTGGCTAAACCGGTCTAATACATCGAGAAATCCCGCATTGGATACGGAAAAGAAATAAGAAGTAAAATCAGTGCTAGTGAAGGCATTAAATGCCCCCTTATATTGGCCAATTGCTTCGTCAAAGGAAGATTCTGAAGGGTATTTTTCTGTGCCTAAAAAAAGCATGTGTTCAAGAAAGTGTGCAAGACCGGGCTTGGGTTCATGCCAACTTCCTACTTTAACGGTAATGACGGCTGCCGACTCGGGGGTAGTAGGGTCGCTTACAATAACGGCTTCAAGACCATTTGAAAGCTTTATTTTTTCTATGGTTCTTGCTTTAAGGTCTGGAGTCAATATTTGAGTCTTCGCCTCATTTGAGACGGTCTCATAGGCCCCTAAAGAAAGTGTAGCAGCTATAAATCCATTAAACAGGAAATTGCGCATAAAGGGTTCTTACCTCGTTCCAAATCGATTCGGCGCGTTTTTCACGCTTGGTTTTTTTATCGTAGACTTCATATATGTCCATATCGACCGGTTCCCCAAATGCAAGATGGACGGGGGCGACTTTTGCGATCCGTTGTTCACCGAGCTCAGTTTGGATTTTATCGGGAGGCGGTAGGATATGGTAGGTAGACATGGCAAATGGATAAAAATGGGTGCGAACATGTGCTTGTTGAGACATTAAATTGAATAGTTCAATGCTGCTTGGATCAAACGGAGCGACTGCTATATTGCCTTCTTCATCTCGTCGATCTCTTCCTCCGCTAGGAGCCACATAAATCATTTTTCCCCCTTCCATGAGGAGATCTTTCATCACACTTAACGTCTTTTGATTGTGTAGATGTTTTTCTTCTCTTAATTCGGGAGGATTTTCAAGGTAGCGCTTGGAATAGATGCTTAAGAGATTTATTCCGCGACTAAATGGAATAGCGAGAGGGTCTGTAACCACACGATGTCCTGCAATCACAATCAAGTCTTCAGCGAGCTTTGGATATTCTTCTTCAAGCATTAAAGAGATGATTTGAGGATCGGGTTCAATTTGATGATTTGCAAGTAGGATTACATTTTCCTTCTTACCTAACTGTTTAAGGATAAGAGGAATATATTCTTTTCCTCGAAGAGAGGACTTGTCTTTTTGAATTAAAGGTCTAATGAAATCGTTTCCAAATTTATAATAATCAAAAGACTCCCTTTCTGCTCTATTGAAAGAGTCAAATTTGTGTGGAGATAGAAACTCTTTAATTACCAGGTCGACCATGGTATTTAAATTGCGATCTATCTCTTCGACTGGGTAGCCTTCTGCAAGCGTCGTTTCACGATAACTGTTATAAAACGAGCTCAAAATTTGATAATACTTTTGGTCAATATGTAAGGCTTTAAGCCTTGCTTCAAATTCTTTCACAATTCGATCTTTTTATTGTTTATTGTAGATTGAAAATAAAAATCATTTATATGTAGATGATCATCTACACCGTAATCTAAATGAGCATTCAGCTCTTCTGACAATTTTTTTAAAAACGATTTATCGTTAATTGATAGGTATCGATCAAGCTCAGGGTGAGTAATCAATCTGAGGCCAAATTGTTGGTTATAACCTATCACTTTCTTTAAGAGCCTTTCAATCTCGATAGAAACGCTTTCGTGAGTCTTCACCATGCCCGAGCCGTTGCAATAGGGGCATGCGCAAAACATCATTTGGGTAAGGGATCCACGACTACGTTGACGAGTCATTTCGACTAGGCCAAACTCGCTCATGCCGAGCAAGGTGCATTTCGCCGAATCTTCTTTCATACAATCTTTCAGCTTCTCAAGAACACGACGTTGATTCTTTCTCAACTTCATATCGATGAAGTCGCAAATGATGAGTCCACCCACATTGCGAAGCCGTACTTGCCTTGCAATTTCTTCTGCTGCTTCTAGATTGATGCGAACAAGAGATTCCTCGACATCGGTTTCACCTGTTTGGCTTCTTCCGGAGTTGACGTCGACCGTATGCATCGCTTCAGTTCTATCAAAATAGAGATAGCCACCGCTGGGTAGCCAGATTTTTCTACGGATTGTTTTTTCAATTTCGCGTTCTACTTGGAATCGCTCAAACATCGGAATTTTATCCCGATAAAATTCGATTTTCAAACTATGTTCGGTTTGATAGCGGGCGTATTGTCTTTTTAAAAGCTGATAGGTGGGATAATCATCGACCAGGATTCTGTCGTAGCGTTTATCAAGAGCCGTGATGAGCGCTCTTTTGATAATGTCGCTTTCTTCAAAGAGAAGCTTAGGTTCAGCCGCTTTTTGGAAGTTTTCTTTTATCTCATCCCATTGTTTGATTAAATCAGAGGTTTCATCAATCAATTGATCAGGAGTTGCGGTGCAGCTCGCGGTTCTTAGGATAAGCCCCATATCTTGAGGCATTTCAAAGGAACGGATGAATTTTTTGAGTCTTTCTCGAGCTTGTCTATCCTCGATTTTTCTTGATACACCCCTATGATTGGAGTTAGGTAGAAGAACTAAATATCTACCCGCAATAGAAACGTTTGAGGTAAGTCTTGCGCCTTTGTTTCCCATAGGCTCTTTTACGACTTGGACCAATACCCACTGTTCCGGCTTTAAAAGCTCATTAATATCTTTATCACTATCATTATTGGGAGAAGTGCTTGTAACTTCCGAGTCAAAGTCCATATCGAAAAGTTGCTCAAACTTTTTAGTATTCTCTAAAATGTCCGAGATATGGATAAAGCCGTTTTCACCCTCATTGATATCGATAAACGCCGATTGGATGCTATGGAGGATGTTGGTTACTTTCCCCTTATAGATATTACCGGTAAGCTGTCTTTCTTTTTTTCTTTCGACGATCAGATCGACCAACTGGCCGTTGTGAAGAGAGGCAAATCTAATCTCTTTCGATTCGATATTCAGTAGAATCTCTTGCATATCGTAAAGCCTTTAGCTTACGAAAGGAGACTCCCCGTGGGTAAAAAGGAGGCGTTATACTGTATGTTCACAAACTTCTATCCTAATGATAGAAGGAAAAATCGGTAAATCGTCTACAACCCGGGGAATCAAACCCTTCGATGGTTAAAGAGTGACTATAGCTTAAATGGGGGTTGTTTGTAAAGTTTGCAACCTGAATTCTCACATTCTTAAGGGATAAGCCGAGAATGCAGGTTCCTCAGCCAAGCCTCTATTTCTTTGAGGGTTCGGGTCAATTCTTTCAGTTTTTGAATGGAATTTTTGTCAGTGGCATCAGCCGTTACAGCCATCATTTGGCGACAAAAATGTTGAAGTTCCGAAAGAAGGGGGAAAAGCTCAGAGGGTGGCATCTCAGAAAAGGGGGTGTTTGGCAAAAATAGGCCTTTTTGAGAGGTGATCGGATTCGGGGGTAAAAATTTATAGGTCCAAAGGGTTCTCATCCTTCAATTATAATCATTTATTTATTATGTTCGCAGCATGTGCGATTTCGATGTAAAATTGTTCACCCTCTTAATCTTATTTTTACTTGGTGTCGACCTCTTATGGCATCGGAAAAATACAGTACTTTCACTTAAAAGTGCCTTGTGGGCCAGTGCTTTCTGGATCGGGCTCGCCCTTTTGTTTAACCTCTATGTTTATTACTGTAGAGGGCAGCAAGCTGCATTAGAGTTTTTAGCAGGGTATTTAATTGAAGAATCATTGAGTGTCGATAACCTTTTTGTGTTTCTTGTCATATTTAAATACTTTTCCATTGAGCAAAAATATCAGCATAAAGTGCTATTTTGGGGTATCCTGGGGGCTATTGTATTCAGGGCGCTATTTATTTGGCTCGGCCTTGAACTTGTAACACGTTTCCAATGGGTTTTAACAGTTTTTGCCTTTTTCTTGATTTATGCTGGCTTTAAGATGGCCTTTCCTCAAAAAGAAAAAAATCTCAGTGAAAGCGCAATATTAAGATGGGTGAAAAAAGTCTTTCCTATAACGGATGTTCATAATGGAAAATTTATCATAAACGGCGCCTTGACTCCCCTCGCATTAGCTCTAGTAGTAGTAGAAACATCAGATATTTTATTTGCCCTAGATTCAATACCTGCGATATTTGCTATCACTCGGGACCCCTTCATCATCTATACCTCGAATATCTTTGCAATTTTAGGCCTTAGATCGCTATATTTTGCCCTCTCAGGCCTCCTGGATACTTTTGTCTACTTACATTGGGCACTATCGGCCATTCTTATCTTTGTGGGATTTAAAATCCTTATTGAGCCCTATTATCACGTGCCCATCGGATATTCCCTCGTTTTCATATTCGGAACACTTGCTGTTGCTTTTGGAGCCGGTCGGGAAAAACAGGGGAAAGCATAAACTTTATTTAATCTTAATGCATTAATAGTAAATTTTTCTTTTATAGGAGAAATTTATGCAAATTACAAGACAAGATGCGTTTAAGCAACATATTAAAGTTGATGCTCATAATGTGTATAATTTAGTAAAAAACTACGATCCCAATAATCATAAATGTATCGTTACATTTCTATTATATAGAGTTTGGAATGCAGCAAAATCGGTCTTTGGGAAATCGGATTGGCAAGAAGGAATTAAGCTAATCTCAAAAAAAATCAAAGATCAATTTAAACCAGAATTTAAAGATCTTCCAAATAATTTGGGAAACGTCATTTTCAATAACTCTAAAATAAATAGAATTTTAGAAAAGCTTTCAGAAAATGGGTTAGAATGCATGCTTCAAAAAACTAAAGCTATAAATCTATTATCTGTTAGAGGAAATGATAGAAATACAGTTGATGCAAAGATGCAAGTTATAAATGAAAGATTTACGAGCAGTTTGAATAAGTTTCAAGCCGAATTTTTTAATACGGTTGCTGAAATAGTTTCAAAGAAATTGAAAATTTCTAAAGAAGAAGTTTTAAGCGTTCTCAAGTAATTAGTTAAAAAATATTATTACTAAGCCGATAAAAGCTCCGAATAAGAAAGAGCTTAAGATGGCTACTATAAAAGCCTTTTTGGCTTTTTTAGTGGCGGCTTGTTGAACTTTGGGGATTAAGGATTTAATTTCTTTTGAACCTTGATGCTTTAATTTGCTGAGAAGGCTCTCTGGAAGAAAAGGTAGAGCGATGTCGGGTATTATTCTTTCGATCAATCCCTCTATTTGAAGCTCTATCCAGTTAACTGTTGCTTGAGAGTTTAGCTTGTTTTGCAAATAAATTTTTTGAATATAGAGAAGAAGCGCTGTCCATGCAGCTAGAGACACAGAAGTTGTAAGCGGGATCCACCATTTCATAGTTATGAGAATATAGGATCCTTTGATACTATGGAACCTGATGTTTCACGATCCAGAGACTACATTAAAACTTAACGAGAAAAAAGAACGCGAGCTTCGACTCAAAAATGAGTCGATAGACCGTCAGATCGAAGAGCTTCTTTCTAAAGAAGCCTTATCTAAAATTTCTACTTTTACCAATGACAAAGCGCATTTTTCTGAAGAAGAATGGGAAACCCTTCAAGAAGAAAAAGCAAAACTCGACCAGATTTTAAAAAGAGAAGTTGACAACATCGTCTCTCCCCAAGACAAAGCCAACAAGCAAAAAGAGCGAAATATCCCTCCCACATGGCTTTTCGTAAGATAATTTATTCAATCTTAACATTAAAAACTTATGCTTTATCCAAATAAGTTTATTTACTTAAAGGAATTATATGGAACCTATATTTAGTTTTGTTAGACCTTCAGGAGAGATTAAAAATGATATAACTAGAGACTTAAGTCCTAGTACAGTTAAATTAATTGAAAAATATAACTTCAATGCTCACTCCTGTTTTCTTACCTATATTGGCTATAGAATCTGGAATGCTGTAAAGGCCATTTTTGGTAAATCCGATTGGCAAAAAGCAGTAGACCTTCAAACTGAAAAAACTAAAATCCAAATTAAATCTGCAGTTCCTGCTGGAAATGACGCTTTAGTTAAACGAGTGTTGGGATCAAGCAAGGTAGAAGAAGGTTTAAAAAAGGATAGTGAACGAAAATTAGAAAATGTTCTCGCTAAGTTAAATGTTCTCAACAAAATGGGCGATAAAGTTGACCTGTTAAAATTCCGTGAAGCTGTAGAAAATATTAAGGTTGATGAAGAAGAACAGATTAAGACAGTGCTTATGCCTATGATTGAAGTTTTCAAGCCTGAATTCAATTCTCTAAAACAATTCATCATATCTACACTAACTACATTAGGCGCTCCTAAGGAAGCGATAGATTTTGCAAAGGGATTAACAACACAAAATATTATAAAAAAGTTTGAAGAAATTGAAGATTTGGCGCCAGTAATGTTGCCTTTTCTTGATAAAATAATGGCCAAATTAGGGACCTACAAAGATCAATTTATTGATGCTTTAGAATTTGATGACAAAAATGTTGAAAAGACTGTTAAAGCCGAATTAAAAGAATTAGAGTTAAATGAATTAGGCCCTGCATTCGCGAAATTAAAAGTTGACTACAACCAAGTTCTTCAATTTGTAATGAAAATAACAAAAAATGAAGAGCCTTCTAAAATTAAAGTCTTAGGAATATTGCAATCTGAAGAAGATTCAGAATTGGATCCTGAGTATACCTCTGATGAAAAATTAGTTGAAGCTAAGTTCTAACATAGATTTTTAAAACGTCCTTCCTTAGGGAGGGACGTTTTAACCAAACATTTTATATGCACATTACAAGACGAGATGCTTTAGAATAATTTCTTGGAATTAGTCTTAATTTATCTAATCTTTACCAATTTATTTTATACTTAGGGCCATTTAGGAGAAAAATATATGCAAATTTCAAGAGCAGAAGCATTAGCAAAAGTGGTTAATTTTCATAATAAAGATGATGTAAAACTTTATAATTTAATTAAAGGTTACAATTCCAATCAGCATGCCTGTGTTATATCTTATGCGATATTTCGAGTTTGGAACGCTGTTAAAGCTATTTTTGGACAATCGAATTGGCAAAAAGCAATAAAAATGGGTGAGAGAGAAATTAAAAGTGATATAGAGCTACCTAATATTCCTCAAATAACCCGAGAAAATAAGTCTAAATTAGTGAGTTTAATTTTAAATTCCAGTCGCATCGATAAAGCTCTTAAAAACACATTGGATAATATGTATAAAAACATGTTAGTCAAGTTAAATTATGTTAATAAATTGTCTGAAAAAGGCAATGACTACTTAAAAGTTACGGAATTTATTAGTTCAGATAATCCCAACGAAGTTAACGAATTCGCAAATGTGGTGCTTGAGATTGTGGCTAATTTCTTAAAAATAAGTAAGGCTCAAATTGTGAAACAGATAGATGATGCCAAAGAAGCAAGAATGGCTGAATATCGTAAGCAATATGCAGCTCTTAACAAAGAAGCTTAAAATTACTCGAAATTCTTAATTCAATTGAATAGTTGAATAAAAGTCCCTCCAATGGGAGGGACTTTTTTTTATATTTAATTATTCTTAACAAACATTTGTTATCATTACTCCATGAATCTAGTTTCTGGCGCTGAAATATTTAAAGACTATTCTGAAAAATTAAAGAGTCCAGAATGTCTCATTGAAAGTCGCCTTGCCGATAAATTACGAGGCTATGTTTACGACGCACATAGTTGTTTCGTTACTTATATAACTTATCGAATTTGGCAGGCTGTAAAATCACTATTTGGGAATAGTGATTGGCAACAAGCAAAGAATTTATTAAAGGTGAGCATCAGAAGATTTGATCTTAGTAATTATTGCCGTATAGACATAAAATCTTCTGAATTCATCAAATATCGAGATACATTTGTAAATCATATTTTTAAATTTGAATTTACAAAGTTAAAGCTTGCTTATCAGCTTAGAGATAAAAGCGTAGTAGATGTGGATGAGGTTGAAGAAAAGGTGAAAATACCCCATTACAGATCTATACAGAGTCATTTTATAATGAATTGTCCGAAAATAGATAAGTCTTAATCATCACTTAATAGTTTGTATTTATACTTTAGAGCAAAAAAAGGAATCAATATATGCATCCCGTTTCCGGTGAACAACTAAGCCAAATGTTTATAGATGAAATACCTGAAGACATGGATTATGTAGTTGGACGATTAGAGAAATATACCTCTACTTATCATTCAAATTGTGTTTCGCATATTTTTTATCGCGTGTGGCAAGCCGTGAAATCTATTTTTGGAAAAAGCGATTGGCAAAAGGCTAACTACTTTATTACTAAAGCTTATACCAATTATCAACCTGAGCTTTATTCTAAAAAAATTAAAGGTTTAGTCGATGGGGTCCTAACCGATTTATATAATGAAATAAATTTCATCGCAAAAAGACTCAACATTTCATCAATCAGTGAAGGTGATAAAAAGGATTTTGAATCCCTTCATACAAAAACTTTATTAAGTATCAAAACACTTGAAGATGAAGTGTCGAAGAAAGCGCTGGAAGCCGGTTTTGATCAAGTGGAGTTTTTAGGACCGGAGGACTGGAAATGATTAATAGAAGCGAATTGCGTAGTTTTGCTTTTAGTTTGACCAGATCAGAAATGGATAGGGTTGCGGCGCTCTCTATTGAAAAATATCATAGAGATGCCCATTCAAATGTGGCAGCATATGTTATCTACAGAATATGGAACGCAGTGAAGGCCATTTTTGGAAGATCTGATTGGCAAATTACTAGAAATGGGGTTGTTTTTGCTGTAAAATCAACTCCTAATTTAAAAGGAAAAGATCCTAATCAAATGGCAGACTGTTATTTAAAACATGCTCAGAGGGCGATAGATTTATACTACCAGTTTGCAAAGAAGACAGAAATTGATGAAAATCTTTTTACAGCAAAATTTAACAAAATTAACGCATCTTTTGAAAAGGAAATGGGGTTGACTTAACCCCCTTTCACTCTCTCTTCATTTTCGTCGCCTTTATCTTTACCTCTTAGGTAAAGCTCAATTGGAACGCCTGAAAATCCGTACGCGGCTCTAAATTGGTTATACAGATATTTTTTATAGCTCGCGCTCATTAGCGAAGGATGATTGACAAATACAACAAATTTGGGAGGCTCGATTGCCACTTGGGCCATGTAATAGATTCGCAGCCTTTTCCCATTAATCATCGGCGGAGAATTTTTCCTTAAACAGCCTTCGATGAAGCGATTCAATTGACCCGTCGGAATACGTAGCTTGGAATCCTCGTTCACTTTCTTAACGAGAGGTATGATTTTATCTAGATTACGTCCGGTTTTAGCGGAGATGAAAAGAGTGGGGCAGTGTTTAAGGAATGGAACTTCATCTTCAATTCCTTTTAGGCAATGCTCCATACGGAAGCCTTTCACTAAGTCCCATTTATTTAAGAGCAGAATACAGCCTTTGCCGGCTTTTTCAATGTCATGGGCAATTTTCTTTTCTTCAGTCGTTATACCGCTACTAGCATCAAGCATAAGAAGGCAAATTTTTGCTTTTTCGATCGCTCTTTCAGTACGGATAGCTGCAAATTTATCGACGACTTCTTTTTCTTTATGCTTACGACGAATTCCGGCCGTATCGATAAGGGTATAGAGTTCATCATCCACTTGATAGAGGGTATCGATTGCATCACGGGTCGTTCCAGGAATAGGGGAGACGATGCAACGCTCTTCTTCTAAGAAGGCATTTACAAGTGAGGATTTACCTACATTAGGGCGCCCGACAATCGCAATAGCGATAGAATCATCTTTCTTTTCTTCTTCTTCAGTAGGCTTAGGAAAAGTTTTAAGTGCTTCTTCCAAAAGCTCTGCCAAATGCCAGTTTTGAGTGGCTGAAACTCCAACGACTTCCTTGATTCCTAGGGTATAAAAAGGGACCATCAGATTTGATAGCTCTAGGCTATCAATTTTATTGACGGCAAGTGTTAGAGGTTTTTTGGTTCTTAGAAGGATTTTGGCTACTTCTTTATCTAGAGCGGTGGGGCCGACTTGTCCATCGACTACCATTACGATAGAATCCGCTTCTTCAATGGCGATTTCCGCCTGACGCTTAATGTGTTCGTTAAATAGAGCGGGAGATTTAGGATCTATCCCCCCGGTATCGATTACCTCGATGGGGCGTCCAAAAAAATCGCTTTCGGCGTAAAGGCGATCACGGGTGACTCCTTCGGCTTCGTCAACGATGGCAAGTTTCTTTTTTATAATACGGTTAAAGAGAGCCGATTTGCCTACATTCGGTCTTCCAACTATTGCAATTTTAGGAATCATAGAATTATTTAGATAAATAGCTTATCATTTTTATGAATTAATGACTTCCTTTATTGGCGCTGACAATTTTTCTTTTGACTCCCTGAGAGAAGAGATCTCAAAGACCTCTAAATCCAGCCTGAAAGCCGATCTTTTGGCGGGACTTCAGGTGGCTTTATTGACTTTGCCTCAGGCGATAGCCTACGCCCTGGTGGCGGGACTTCCCTTGTCTGCAAGCCTATTTGCAGCCATTTTCTCGCCGGTGATAGCTTTATTTTTTAGCTCCTCGAAAAGCCTTATCACAGGGCCCGTCAATACGATCGCTATTATGATTCAAATGTCAGTTGCAACGATCTTATTTACTTCATTTCACGACATTTTGCCTCAAGAGCGGGAAAATTTAGCTCTTCAACTTGTTGTTCAAGTAACTTTATTGGTCGGTCTTTTTCAGGTCATTATTGCCCTCTTCAAATTAGGTCGATTGATTCAATTTGTCAGCCATTCAGTTGTATTAGGTTATTTAGGGGGCTCTTTAATTGCAGTAGTGATTAACCAGCTTTATCCTTTGTTCGGAATTGTCGCTGATCCTGAAGCCACTTCGTTATTCGATAAACTTTGGGATATATTTTCCAGAACAGGGGAATTTCACCTTCCAACTCTTATGATTGGAGCGATTAGTTTTGTATCTATTCTCTTGCTCAAGAGAATAAGCATAAAAATCCCTGGCGCGCTTATTACGATAATTCTTGCGAGCATCGTATTATACTTCTTTCAAGATATCGTGAATTCTTCGCTCTTTGATTCGGTTAAACAAATAGGATCGGTTTCTAGTTTCAACATTTTGCCGGTATTTTATTTTCCTCATGTTGATTTGAAGTTGATAAACACAATCTTTCCCATCGCAATAGCGATTGCCTTACTTGCTATGTTAGAAACGGCTTGTACGGCAAAATCGATGGCGGCAAAATCGAAAGAGCCTATTTCTGTTAACCAAGAAATCTTATCGATAGGCATGGGCAATTTAGGCTCTTCTTTATTGGGAGCGATGCCTATTTCTGTCAGCCCGACCCGATCCGCTCTTAATCATGAAATGGGAGCAAAAACAAGGCTATCAGGACTTTTTTCGGCGATGTTCGTGGCTCTTTTAGTGACGGTATTTGCTTTTTATGTAACTCGAATTCCTGTGAGTGCTTTATCGGCTCTAATCATTATTACTGTCTTTGTTTTGTTGAGCCCGCATCAGATAATGGTTTGCTTAAAGGCAACCAAGGCCGATCGCTGGGTGTTAGTCTCTACATTTCTCGCTTGCTTATTCTTTAGCTTAGAAATTGGTTTTTATATCGGGGTCGCCCTATCTATTACATCATATTTACGAAAAGCGGCGCTTCCGCAAGTCGTCGAATATGCAGTGATGGAGAACGGAGAGCTAAGAGCGATCAATCTTCAAGCCCAGTATTTAAAAAAACCGATACGGGTGATCAAAATTGAAGGGGAGCTCTTCTTTGCGTCAGCTGAAGTTTTTGAAAATACATTAAAAGCCATTACCGAAGATGATGATTTAACACGGGCGATCATTTTACAGGTTAAAAATGCACGAGATATTGATGCGACAACTTGCCTCACTTTAATTGAATTGAAAGAGTCTCTTGAAAAACGTAACTGCGCACTCATTCTTGCCGGAGTGACGTTGCCCGTATGGGATGTGTTGAGTTATTCGGGAGCAGTTGAAAGACTTGGGAAAGAGAACTTATTTATCTTTGATGAGAGAAGCCCTCATCGCTATTTACAAAAAGCGTTGGAGCGGGCCAATAAATTGATCGCCGCTCCGGCTTAGACTATCTTTTTTTATCTTCGATAACGAAGCTGAGTTTTAAGTTAACGCGGTATTTTTCGATCTTACCTTTTTTGCCGACGATACCGCTGATATGTTCTACGTTTACTTGAACGATAGAATCAAGGGTTTTGTCTGCTTCGGTTACGGCTTTTTGAATAGCCTCTTCGATCGTTTTACCTTCGCTAATGACTTCAATAACTTTTACTACTGTCATGGGTTTGTTCCTTTTTAACAAACTCAAAGTAGCTATCAAGATATTTTTTTACAATGTTACAAACGAGGAACGGGGTCTAATTTTATTTCCATGCCGTCGTTTCCCATTCCCTTCATATAGACCCAGTCTTCTTTGTTCTCTCTTTGAAGTCTGTCGCATCCCATCATGAAGCCTTGAACAAAGCCATATTGTTTGATCGCATCAAGCGTATATTGCGAACTGGAGGGAACGAAGTGACTACGAGGGCCGTCAGCCGGAGAGATGACATCCTGGTGAAACTTAATGCAGACTTCGGCAAATTTCTGGGCCATATTTTGTTTGGGTATCGAACACTCGGCTCTCTTCGAGCATAGATCGGCATCTTTGCCCCACGGATCCGCCGCTAATACATTGATCAATACGATAAAGACAATCACTCGCATGCGACTAAATTATCAGTCTTCTCGATATTTAAGAAGTTGTTTTCCGTGCCCGATTCCCTTCAAACATTGGAAGTACCTTAAAATTTTTACCACTGAGCACACTGAGACCACAGAGAGAAAATGAGAGCAGTGAGTATCAAGCATAAATTCTCACCGCTCTCATAAAATCTCAGTGGTCTCAGTGTGCTCAGTGGTAAAAAAACACAGGTGGAGATCAATGTTTTCCGTGCCCGATTCCCTTCAAACATTGGAAGTACCTTTCAAAAGAAAAAACAAAAATAACCACAGAGAACACAGAGGACACAGAGATAAATTGAGAGCAGTGAGAAAGGTTCTAATTCTTAAAAAAAATATAAATAGAGCTTTTTCTCACTGTCCTCTTGTTATCTCTCGTGTCCTCTGTGCCTCTGTGGTAAAAATTAAGATTATTAAAAGGCGTATTGGAACATGAGGACGGGAAAGAGTTTTTCCTGAGTGAGCGCTTCTTTAGCGAGGTTTTCGTAGAGGCGTTCGTTGAATTCGTTGGCGGCGAGCTGGGCGCCGTTAATGCCGCCGAAGTACCATCCCGCTTCGAGAGAGAGGGTAAAGACGGCGAGGGCGGGATAGCCTTTTTTGAAGAGTTGGTAGGTGCCGGCGATAAACAGGGCGTTAATAAGAAATGAGGTGGTGGCGGCGTTTTTTAAGCCGACATAATAGTAGCCGGCGCCAGGAAGCAGGGCTTGCAATTGGCCTGCTTTTTCAGGAGATTTTTGAAGGATGGCGTATTCATAAAGAAGGGTGTTGATCGTATCATTATCGGTATGATCATTAAGCGTGCAAAAATCACCCGTAACGATTGCGTCCGAAAGAAGCAGTTTTTCAGCTTCTTCAGGATATTTCTCTTTCAGAACTTGCAAGATCTTTTCTCGTTTATCACAGAAGCCTTGTTTGTCATAAAGATCATACAAAAGGATAAGGAGCTCTCGCGTTGCCGGAAAAGAAGGAGGCAAACAGAAAAGGGTGCTTCCTTCAAAAGTTTCCAGCGCTTCCTTATACTTACCTGCAAAGTAGTAAGAGAGAACAATGTTGTATTCGATTTGAGAGCGTCTATCAAATTCCTTTTTAGGAATCAGATATAAGGCGCTTTTAAACGCCGTTATGGCTCTATAAAAATCGGCTTCATCGGCAAAACAGCTGCCAAGGTAGAGCTCCTTTCCCCATAACGTTTGCAGTTCGCCTTTCGATAGAGGGGAAAATGGAGTTGGAAGGGCCTGCACCCTTTTCTCGGTCACACAATATTGTATATTGGGTTCAAACCGAGGACAAGGGTTACAGGCCGTTAAGGCTATGATTGGGATCAATAATCCTTTACGGATTATATTCCTCACGGTCTTCATGGCAGTTATTTGGCTCTTTGACGTTCATCCAGTTAAGCGCTTCGTCTGTCTCAAGCTGCCACATTTTAGTCATACGTTTTTTCTGACGCCAGATGTTCTGGTTGTGACGAGTGAGGTGTTGAATTTGCTCTTCGGTATCGATGATTTCAGGTCTGATGAAGATCATCATGTTTCGTTTTGTTACAACGTTTTTAACGGAACTAAATCCGGCACCCACAAAGGGAGCCGCTCCAATACAAGGAACTTGTTGGCGATCTCTTTCATGCTGATCATTGATCATACCGCTGATTACCAAGAAGTATTTGTTAGGAACGTGAATACGTGTAGTAGTAGTACTTTTTGAAGTATTAGGACCGGGCGATTGCTGAGTTAACGCTGTGATCGCTGGCGTCACTGAAGGAAGTATTCGACTTACTTCTTGTTTGATCTCTAACGTAACAATGTCGGTATTGCTCAACATCGGAGTGACTTTTAAAGTCGTTCCCACGTCCCTAAACTGAAAGTTACTGGTATAATACTACCTTGATCGTTCGCAATGGATTGAGTTTGGAAAGCGACGTTTTGACCCACGAAAACTTCAGCAGGATTGTTATCTTCCGTTAAAATTTTTGGGTTTAAAATGATGTTTACTTTGTTTTTAGTATGGAGAGCTCTTACAAGCGCACCAATGGTTCCGAATTCAGTGCCGTGGTGAGTAA
>JAGVJG010000159.1 GCA_020051235.1 Parachlamydiales bacterium
ACTTGCGTCACTCGAGTGCTTGCCAAGGAGGAAAATAAAATCGATGCGCTGGATAAAAAGCACAAAAATCCAAAGGAAAGAGAAATTAGAGTGGGTGATATGTTTAAAATATATCAGGAAATTCAGCCTTCTGTTTATGTTAGTGGAGCTAGCCATAATGCTTTCAAATAAATTCCAAATTCCATTGATGCCAGGCTACAATGGCACTACCTTAAGCCCCAGCATATTTTGCAATTCTCTTTGAGACTTCTTTCTCAAGCTTGTTTTTTTCAATATATCGAGGCTTATTCAGAAACTTAAATAAACTTCCCCTTTGTTTTATCTTTCGCGGCTCTACTCGGCCAGGGCGATTCCCTATTATATTTTTAACGATGAGCGATAACATTTGCTCGTACATTTTTTTATTATCTTTTAAACAGCCTGAAATAAAATAAGGCATAAATGAGTTGAGCAACTGCACAGCCCCTTTAAAACTTATTTTTCTTGGATTGTGCCCGCTTCGTTGACTCGCTTCTGCAATCAATATTTTAATGAAATTAAAGGCTAAAAAATGTATCCCGATTTCTTTTTTAATCATCTCCGGCGATTTACAGCTGAGCATTTCCATGTTCATGGTGTCTTTTATATTTCTTAAATTAATTTCGATCTGCCATCTTAGCTTGTAAATCTCTGCAAGTTCACGTTTAACGTACCTTTTCGAGTTTAAAAAGGTCGTGACATATATTGCCCCAGCCACTTTAAATTCCCGAACTTTTAACTCACTCGGATAACATTTATACGTTTTTTCATCCATCCACGTGGGTCTTTGCGGCTTTTTCCAGCAGGCAATATGATCTTTTTTTCCAAGCTTCTCTCCTTTTCGAAAATCATAATGTCGCTGAGCGTGCCCCTTGAAAATGCCGTCTGCTCCAAGCGCCTGTAAATCCGCCATGAAAAAATAATCCGGAAAATTACGATCTCCCAATACAATATCATTTGTCTTTATACCGTCTTCCATTTTTCTTAAAAGAGATTGTTCTCCTGTACCCTTACCTTCATAAGCAGCAAGCGCATAATTAATGACAGTTCCTACTGTCAGTGACATCACAACTAATAAACGTGCAATTGGGAATCCAACTCCCATTTTTTGCTCCCAATGTTGGGGAAAGCTTTCCTGATTCGCTTTCGTATCCGCCATTTTTACAGTAGTTCCATCAACGACTTTAATTTCTCTTCCATAGGCCTTCCAAGCCGTACCTACTTTTTTTTCAATTTCTTCAGCCGTCATCTTCACTAAGGTTTTAACCATTTCTTCTGGTAGTCTTTGACGTGCCTTAGAATAGGGGCCGGTATTACTCGATGGGATGTGCTTAAAGCCTTGCTTCAATTGTTCGGCTACAAAATCAGATACCGCTTTTTGACAGGATTTATCTGGATTTAACACTTGCTTGATGAAAAGCATGATCGTTGTCATCGGCGTAAAAATACGCTCTCGAAACTCTCGGCAGCTGTTCACAATCTCTTGGAAGTGAGATTCAAGAAGGTTTGTGAGCGAAATAAGGCCGTTATCGTTCAATAACGCTTTTTTCCGATTTTCAATTTGTGCTTTCAGTAAAAGCAGATTAGAATCCATTCTTCAGTTTCCTTTTGGTCGGTTATTTTCGAAGAATCAATCATAACCAATTGGAAACTGATTTCCAGCTAAATCATGTAGTTAATAAACTTGTAGTGCTTAAGGTAGTGCCATTGGTACCAGGCTATCCTTATTGTCCTTTTTAAAAGATGCTAAAATAATCTTGAAAAGGATAATAAGGATAGTCTGGCATCAATGGAAAGTGAACCTGCGCGCTTTTGGGGTTAAAAATGTTTCCCAATTGATTGATTTTCTAAAAATTGATTTTAATTTGCAAATTCCGCGATATTCTCTGATCACGGCCCTCACCGCTTATTACCAAAATGATAAAACCATCCCCGCAATCATTGGGCCAGCTCGATTTGCACAACAAAAAGTTAATCAATGGATTCAGGCAAAGGTGCTGATTCCGAGCAACAATGGCCTTTTAATAATGAAGGTTCAAATTGAAAATGCTAAATTTCTGCTGAATGGCGTAGAGCAAGATTCAGGACCTGCTGCCAAAACAAAGCCAACCCCGCAGCGGCGACTTAGTAAGATTGAATTAATAAATCATTTCCAAGCCAAAGGGATGAAAAAAATTTAATTTTAGGGTATTTGAAATTCGCTATAACGAATAAGGAAATTAAAATGAAAGTATCGTACTTATTAAAAAAACTTGAATTGAAACAAGACAGTTCAGCTGATGCACTTGCTTTATTGAAATTTCTAAAAACATTAGATCCAAACAGGACGCTCCAATGGAGCAGCGATGCAACTCAGGATGGAGTGCATGCGCCCATAGACGTCGAGGGTAATATACATCTTGATAAAAAAAGATTTTTTCGAGAATGCGAAACATTTCCTGAAGACGATTATTATTGGGTACCACTTCCTTGAATGTAAATTCAAAATCAAACCTGCATTTAAACCTCAATTTTTTAAAAACCTAATTGAATTTATTCTATTTCTGCATTAGCATGTGATCATCATCCCAGAAAGGTGCGCCTTCCTGGTTCCGGTTAGCCCGTGCTGCTGATTTTTTTTCGCTCATGACCTTAATTTCAATTTCGCACAGCCGTAAAAAGTATTTAATCTAGTGA
>JAGVJG010000141.1 GCA_020051235.1 Parachlamydiales bacterium
CCTCTTCATGACTCGCTACTTCTTTGCAGGTTGGGTACAAAATCCCGCTCATAAAGAATTGAAGATGTCTCAGTGGATTTCGGGAGCTAACTTCAACTTCTTAAACAAAGCAAAGCCTGCCATC
The DNA here is from genome assembly GCA_020051235.1 of Parachlamydiales bacterium. GTDB lineage: Bacteria > Chlamydiota > Chlamydiia > Chlamydiales > Parachlamydiaceae > CAZABG01. Next base: position 125 of record JAGVJG010000141.1, read on the forward strand.
ATTATCTCATTGATCGTAATGGCGCTTGGTACCTTCATGCTTTATCAAGAAAGAAAAACCATCTTCGGCATGGACTTTACGGGTGGATACTCGCTTACCGTTGAAGTGGAAAATAAGGCACCGGACGCTCACTCTTATAGAATTCAAGCGTTAGATGCCCTAATGAAAGCAGGAGCTTCATCTACCGATGCTGAAGTGAGAGAACTGACTCTTCCTAACCAACTCCGAATTCGTTTGGGTGCAGGCATGGACGAGAAAGGTCATCCTTTCTATGGAATGGCAGAACATCTCAGTGATGGCATGTTCACTTATGAATATCAAAAGAATCCAAGAATTGATTGGACGGTGAAAGCCCTTGAAGCAAGTGGTCTCAAAATTTCGGATTACTCGAAAAAATCGCTCGATACAAACTGGTCGGTGGTTTCGGGTCAATTATCCGATGCGATGAGAAATAATGCGATCATCGGCCTTGCGATTGCGCTTGCTTCGATCTTGATCTACATCACTTTCCGCTTCGAGTTTAAATATGCGGTAGCGGCGGTTGTGGGTCTTGTTCATGACGTAATCATAACGCTTGGCCTTTTAGCGATTCTTCATGCAATGGGACTTCCCCTTGCAATTGACCTCACCGTGGTGGGTGCAATTATGACGATCATCGGTTACTCGTTAAACGACACCATCATCGTCTTTGATAGAATCCGTGAAGATCTCAAGATACTCAAACGTTTGAGCTTTGCTGAAGCGGTTAACCATGCGTTAAACATTACGCTTAGCCGTACGTTAATGACTTCAGGAACAACCTTGCTTGTGCTTCTTGCCCTCGTATTCTTGGGTGGATCGAGCATATTTGCCTTCTCGCTCGTCATGACGATCGGGGTATTGATCGGAACGTTCTCTTCTCTCTTTATTGCAGCGCCTATGGTTGTTTGGCTGCACGATAGAGAAGAAGCAAACGAAGCTGCCCTTTCAAGCAAAAAAAGCTAATTCAAAGGGAGGGGTATTAACCCCTCCCTAATTTTTATGTACCCAATTCCTGAAAATAACGAACTCTATTCAACACTAACTAAATTTGTAGCCATTAAGGCTCTAGATCGATTTATAAATCGGGGATCTGATAGACCCTATTTTACCTCAGCCCAAAGACGTCAGTTTGTTCAATATTTTCATGACGCCACCATTGCTAAAGCAACATGGTCCTTTAAAAATGATAAGACCTTTTCCAACTGGCTATCTAGCGAACACTCTACTATCGAGTTAACCGCTTCTATCTTAAAAAAATTAGGCCTTGATTTTGACTCGGCTCATTTACCCGTAAATTATACGGTGGGTATTGTTATAACGGATGAAACAACCTGCGAATGGGGAGAAACGGCCAATAAAAGAAGCATTGGACCTCAATTTATCCCGATCGCTGATGTAAAAGCCCTCGTTGCCGAATTTTTCAAACCCGCACCCCCTTGTGAAAATCATCTGACTTATGTAGGGACATGGATTGCTTATAAAGTTTCCTGTCAATTTGATGATAAAGAGACACAAACGTCCGGAAATAAAAGAAAGGAATCCCCTTCTTTATTTACCGATGAAGAAAGAGATAGTTTTATCCTAAAGTTCTTCGATGCGATCGAAAAAGATCTTCAAAGCTGCCTAGCATCCAAACAAAAATTTTCATTATCCCACGATCAAATCGATGCACGAATTATCGATGTGTTTAGTAAAATGAAACGAGAAATGGCTAAAATGGCCCCAAAGTACTCGATCGAAGTTGTTCCTCAGGAGGATGATTATTTCACTGTGATTGAAACGGTAAAAGATCAGAAAATTTCTGAAGAGTATCTTAATTGCGTAGATATCAAAAAAAGGGTTTTTGACTTGCCAGCAAAACCTTAGACTTTATTTTATTTCGATGAGGCGATTCATAATTTTTAAGCGGAAATCAGCGATCATCGTTTGAGAATCCTCTATATCCAGTTCGTTGAAGTCAACAGCCGCGTTGTTTATTCTATTTTCAAAAAAATACAAAACCCAACAACCGCATTGATAGCTATCGGGTTGGAGTTCCTTTTTTATTTTATGCACGACTCGATAGGACGTCGCTCCTGGATTATGTTGATCAATCGTCTTTCTAAGCTCTTCTAAAAGACTTTTCATCTGATCGACTGCATAATTTACTTTACTATCGTAAAACTCTATCGTGCGAGTTTTTGTGCAGACATAAACAAAAGTATGATGATTGAATTCAGAAATGAAAAAAGCGTAGTCTGATTTTATAGGATTTAATGAGAAATGCCAAAGAGCAATTTTAAAATTAAATGGTTGAAAATTTACATTACTTTTATTTCTTTTGTTAAAATCAGCCGCGTAAGCATAAAGATGACCGTTAGTTAGCCATTTTCTTCCACGAATATCACAATTTTTAGGAATTTCCTCGCTCAAATTAACTTTTAATTTAGGTTTTTCAGGTTCTTTGGGTTGTTCCTTTCTTGGAATTACACAATCCAAAGCCTTTAGATGGCTATTAACTAATTTAACTCGAGTTTTTGAAAGAGCGTATCCAATACAACCTATACCCGCGAAAGAAAGAGATAGAGGGAATAATATGATTGCAAAAACAGCAGCTATTACTTTTTTATACGTTGGGTAATTATGTTCTTGGAACAAAAGATTGGATGAATCTTTTAATTTAGTAACTATATATCGTTTTCCAAAAGCGCAAGACAACCATGCCGTTCCCCACCCTCCGATTTTTTCACCAAGGTCGGGTAGATAAGATGTGTTAATTTGATGATAGTTAGTTAAAAAATTCACTATATAATTATAACAAATTAATTAATTTAATTAAAGGTAGTTAAAAATTTGTTAAATAATATTTTTAATTAATGCACATCAAGAATTTCCCTTCGATTTAATATAGAAAAATCTTGACAATCAACAAGTTCCAGCTAAGATAGACTAAATTAGATGGAGTCATATGAATGCCGGCCTCTTCCCTTTCCGGAGAGACTAAATGGATTTATCCTGAGGAAAATGCATCCCTTAAGGAAAAGATCGTCAAAGAGTTCAAGATCCATCCTGCCGTCGCGCAATCTTTAATTTCGCGGGGCTTTAAAACAATTGACGAAGTTCACGATTTCTTATACTCCCGCTTACCCAATCTTCACGATCCGTTTTTACTTCCCGAAATGAATAAAGCGGTAGAAAGAGTTCTTCGTGCACTTAATGAAAACCAAAACATCCTCATCTATGGAGACAATGATGTTGATGGAATGACAGGCACGGCGCTTCTCGTCGAATTTTTACGTTATTTGGGGGGGAATGTTTTGTTTTTCCTCTCTAATAGAAGCATGAGACGGCAAAGCTTAATCGTTGAAGCCCTGGAATATGCAAAGAAAAATCAATGCAAACTTCTTATCACAGTTGATTGCGGGATTACAGCCGCCCAAGAAATTGAAACGGTTGTTAAAGAAGGCGTCGATGTAATCATTACCGATCACCATGAGCCGACAGATGAAATCCCACACTGCGTTGCAACGTTAAATCCAAAATTAAGCAACAATGCCTATCCCAACCGAGATTTAACGGGCGTTGGTGTTGCGTTTAAACTCGCCCATGGCATAACGAATACTTTAGTGTCTGAAGGAAAAATCCCCCCTAAAAAGATCGATTTAAAACGATATCTTGATCTCGTTGCTTTAGGCACAATTTCCGATATGGGCGCCTTACGAGATGAGAATCGTATATTTGTTTCCTACGGCATGCCTCTTCTTGAAAAAGGCAAGAGAATAGGCCTTAAAACGTTAATTAATATAGCGGGAGTAAATCCTGAAGAAATTTCAACTTATACGGTCGCCTCAAAAGTAGCGCCTCGTCTCAATAGCCTTGGACGAATTGACGATCCGCAAAAAGGGGTTGAAATGCTCCTTGTGAAAAACACCTCTCAAGCTGAAAAACTCGCTCAAGAACTCGATTTAAACAATTTACAGCGTCAAAAGATCGAAAAAGGGATGGTAATGGATGTTGAAGAGACCTTCAGCGTCCATCCTGAAATTTTAAAAAATAGAGCCATAGTTCTGGATTCAGAAGGATGGCACCCTGGAATTATCGCTATTTTATCCACACGCATATCTAAACAATTCAATAGACCCTGTGTGGTTATTGCGATTGATAAAGAAGTGGGTAAAGGATCTTTAAGATCTATTCCCCCTTTCCCCTTGCTCGATTTTTTAAAAACTAATTCGGACATTCTCTTAAATTTTGGGGGCCATGATTATGCTGCAGGCCTATCTATAAAGTCCGAACTTATTCCTCTATTTAAAGATCGATTTATTAAAGAAGCGAATCTGCGACTTAAACAAGAAGATGTTTATCCTAAACTCCATTTAGATGCTGAAGTTAATTTTGAAGAATTGACTTTTGATTTCATGGAATCACTTAAACTCCTTGAACCTTATGGCAACGAAAATCCCCCTCCGATATTATTTACAACTGCCAAACAAGCTTGGCCTCCAAAATCCGTTGGAAAAGATCACCTGAAATTATTTTTAGCTCAAGGCGATCGGATGTTAGAAGGCATGGCTTTTGGCAAAGGGCATCTACTTCCCCTTTTAAGAAAGAAAAATTTAACCTTGCGAATTGCCTACACCCCTCAAATTAATCATTTTCAGGGCCCCAGCATTCAGCTCTTAATTCGCGAAATTATAGTTATAAATGAATCAAGCAAAGATAAAACCGGGTGATAAAGTACAAGGTAAAATACAAACGCTCGCTTTTGGCGGCTCGGGTATTTTAAGACTTGATAATTTCGTTATATTTGTTCCTTTCACAGCCCCGGACGATGAGATAATTGCAAAAATAACCCAAGTTAAAAAAGGGTTTGCATTTGCAGAGATTGAGTCCTTCATTAAAAAAAGCCCCCTCAGAACTACCCCAAAATGCCCTTATTTTGGAAGTTGCAAAGGGTGTCAACTTCAACATCTAAAATACGACGCTCAACTTGAATCTAAAAGACAAGCGGTCAGTGACGCTTTAAGCCGAATTGGAAAAATGGATTTTCCTCCAGTCACCATAACAGGCTCTGAACATGAATATTTTTATCGTGAACGCATTGAGCTAAACATTGAAGCCCATGAATCTGAGTATAAAGTGGGATATATGGGGAAAAATGGGATATTGGAAGTGGATGTTTGTCCCATTTTTATTCATTTAGATAACCCCATTATTAAAGAAGTTAGAACCCTAATAAAAAAACTGGAATTTATAAAATCGAATGACGGCCGAGTTCAGATATTAAAAGATAAAAAAAGCGGTTTTATCGTTTATATAGAACTTAAAAAAATCCCTAAAAACACCGATAAGATCATTCAAGAGCTAAAGTCTGAACTTATAGTGGGAATTGAAATCGGAAACGGTGATATTTCATCGCAAAAAGGGCAGGAATCGGTTATTAGCGATGTCAATGGCTTAAAAATCGAGTACTCCCCTCAAGTCTTTATCCAAAACAACTTCAGCCAAAGCATTCATATCTACAACGAGGTCATAAAGCTTACCAAAGGTAAAACCTCAGTATTAGACCTTTATTCGGGAATCGGTATTTCTTCTTTATTAATGATGAAAGAAGGGATTTCTGTTACGGCTATCGAACAAAACCTTTATTCCGTCGCCCTTGCCAAAGAAAATGCAATAAGAAATGGAATGAATCCGGAAGCGTTTATTGAAGGAAACGTTGAATCACTGATTGAAGCTTATTTGGAACAATTTGACACGGTTTTAATTAATCCTCCGAGACAAGGATTAATGAAAGAAGTCGTTGAGGCTTTAGTAAAATTTAAACCAAAAGAGATTATATATATCTCTTGTATGCCTTCAACACTTGCACGAGATTTAAAAGAATTAAACCCATATTACTCAGTTAATAGGGTGCAAGCGTTCGATATGTTTCCTCAAACAGGACATATCGAAACGCTTATAAACCTATGTAGCAATTAAGCAACCTTTTTACGTTTACGTTTTTTATTCAGGTATTTATTGCGATACTCTTCAACTTGAGTTTCATGAATAACCCAAGCGGCACCTTTACGAACTGCTTCCATTTTACCGGAACGAGTTGCGTAATAAACTTTCTGAGGGGGAACGCCTAGCATTCTTGCAACTTGGTTCACCGAGAAATACCCTCTTCCGTTATCGAAAATGAGCTCTCCGTTGAACACGGATTTTGCACGTGAATACTTATGTTTACGATACTCAGCCAAATCATCAACGTGGATGGTCCATCTAGCTTGATCTTTTTGTGCTTTAAGTTTGTTCAACTTAATAGCAACATAGATCGCCTGGCGGGTCACTTTATTGATTTTTGCGGCTTCAGTTATCGAAACGTGCTTTATTTCTGGAACTTGAGAAACAATTGTCTCTCCTTCGTTCGGTAACATTAAAAACCTCCAAACTATTAATAATTCAAAAATTGTAAAGTACTATAACTTATATCAATTTATTTAAACAAATAAATCTTAACTGATGCTTAATATTATACAAAATAATTATTTTATTATTCAATAGTTATTTAATTAATTTTTTATAATACTAACTTCTTACTAGGACGAATAGTGTTTAAAACCTTGTTTTTTTTGTAATAGCCGTTAAAATTGGGAGATCTCACTCTAGAGGAAACCCATGCGATTCATCGTCTTTTGCCTATTTTTTGCTGTTTTAACGGCCAAAACCCCTGATTTAACCCCTAGAGATGTCCACGACAAAATCTCTGAAATAATGAAGCTCCATGCGAGCCAAAAGACTTTAAACCCTCTAATTATTAAGAGGTCTTTAAATAACTTTATTGAAGAATTAGACCCCACTAAAACCTATTTCATCGAATCCGATATTAAAGAGTGGTTAGAACCCACAGACGATCTTTTAAAAAAAGTCCAAAAACAGATAGAGGGAAGCGACTTTAGCGAATTTGATCAAATTCATTCTGCAATGGTCAAAGCCGTCGAAAGAAGAAAAAAACTCGATGCTGAAATAAATTATAACGAACTACCTAAAGACGTTAAGGCAAAAGAATTTAAGGACATTAAATGGGCCACTTCAACAGACGAGCTTAAAAATCGATTATTAAGAGTTAGAGCCCTTCAAGTTAACTCAGCCGCAAAATTCAATGAAGAAGCTAAGGAAAAATCGTTACAACGAATCGAAAAAAGACAGCAAAAGTTCGAAGATGAAATTCTAGTTTCGGATCCCATTCAAAAAGAACGATTCATTTTATCTGATATCATGAAAGCATTTACCAGCTCGCTTGATACGCATACTACCTATTTTACTCCTGAAGAAGCCCAACAATTCATGATCAATGTCCAGCAAAGACTTTTTGGAATTGGTGCGCAGCTACGAGATGACTTAACCGGATTTACCTTAACTAAAATCATTGAAGGCGGTCCTGCAGCAAACAGCAAAGAATTAAAGTTAAATGACCGAGTAATAGCGGTGAATGGCGAGCCGGTTGTTGGCATGGATATCATTGAAGCTGTCGATCTAATTCGTGGTGAAGAATATACCCCTGTTACTCTGACCATTATTAGGGACACAGAAGAAGAAGGCAAAAAAACCGAAGAGCAAAAAGATGTTACGTTATTAAGAGGAGAAGTTGTTTTAAAAGAATCTCGTTTTGAAACTTCCTATGAACCTTATGGCGATGGAGTCATTGCGTATGTAAAGCTTTTCTCATTCTATCAAGACCCCGATAGTTCCTCCTCGGATGATATTGAGAAAGCTATTACAAAATTAAAGAACGAGCACAAGATCCTCGGCCTTATATTTGACCTAAGATACAACACCGGAGGGCTATTATCACAGGCCGTTGGGGTTGCGGGTCAATTTATAACTAAAGGGGTTGTCGTTTCAATTAAAGACGAAAACGGCGAAGTGCAACATTTACGCGATTTAGATGGTAAAACCGTTTATAATGGACCGTTAATTGTATTGATCAATCGATCTTCTGCATCCGCGTCTGAAATCGTTGCTCAAACGCTTCAAGATTATGGAAGAGCTTTGATTGTGGGCGATGATCATTCATTTGGTAAAGGTTCCTTCCAAACTTTCACCTTAAATACAACCAAGAATGGCCCCGTAAATCCTAAAGGCGAATATAAAGTTACTCGCGGAAGATACTACACGGTATCTGGCAAAACGCCGCAGCTCAATGGCGTTCAATCGGATGTGGTTGTACCGGGCCCTTTAAGTGAAACGGAAATCGGTGAAAAATACGCGAAATACCCTCTTGAAAGCGATACGATCAAAGAAAATTTCGATGATGATTTATCCGACATCCCCTTTTATCAACGGGATAAAATCAAAGCCCTTTATAAGTTTGATTTACAAAAGAAAGTTGATCTCTACGGGCCTTACATCGACACGTTAAGAAAGAATTCCGCTTATCGCCTCGAGCACGATAAAAACTATCAATCGTTTTTAAAAGAATTAAAAAAATCTGAAGTTGATGAAGAAAGCGCATCTGAAGAGTTCGGTCAAAATGATCTTCAGTTAATTGAAACGCAAAATATTATGCGCGATTTACTATTTCTGATGAAAAAGTGACTTTAAAGCGCGCTATTCCAAAATAGCGCGCTTTTTAATTAAACAAATATACGAAATTTATCTACTTTCAGTTCTCTTTCAGCAAGCTTCTGTTTTATTTTTGCTTGTGCGAGTTCCTTTCTGCCATCTGACACCGGTGCAGAAAATTTAATTTCTTTCATGGAATGAGGGGTTGCTTTACCGCCACTGTTATGCCTTGTATTGTTACAATGCATATTTCGTCCTGCTCGATCTAATCTCATAGAAACCTTTAGAATAGTTAAAATTTCCAAGCGAATATATGATAAATAAAAATTTAATTACAATTGCAGGTTACGACCGGAACATAATTATGGGCACTTTCATTAGTAATTCAATTAAATAAAAGTAAATTAATTTGTAAATTAAAATATATTTATAGTATACTAACCATAAAAATATTTTTAATATATGATTTCAAGCATTACTACTTCTCGAGTTTTTGGGGTGCCTGCTGTAGCAATGGTCGCGATGGCCCCTCCAATTCTAACATTATGTACCTGTAAAATTTTAGAGCAGAAGGGAATTATCAAACCTTCAACAACATACCTCTTAACAGCCGCAGCTACTGCAATTACCTTTATTGCTACTAGCATCGCGTTAACTACATTAGGGATGATAACTATAAAAATAAGCCTCTTTTTGGTAATTCCCGCTCTAATAATTGCTGGCACATTTTTAGCTCTTGCTTATTGCAATAAATCCAAAGGAAATGACTCTCCAGTAGACCTAGAACTGGAAAAGAGAACAAGCGTCATCATACAAAAACTAAAACAATATAATCTTACCCTTCGAAATGAGTCTGTAGGAAATAAGCTTCAATTAGCTGAACAAATGCTCCAAGACAAGAAACCTCTGTCTGATGTAGTTAAGCTTACTGAGGAAACTACTAAAGAAATAGAAACTCTAACCAAAGATCCTGAGCCTTTTTTGTCTAAACATTTACTAACTTATTTTTACGACATTATTGTGAATGAAAAGGGCGATCACAAAGAGATACTGACCCAAATTGATGGGGCCATAAAACGTTTAGATTCCGATCAAATTGCTCCTCCTACCACCTTTAACGCACACTTAGCTCTCTACGTAAAAAAACATAACATGAACACCATCCCGCCTGAACAACGCTTGAAGGGAACATACAAGAGGTACCCATGCAAGCCATAAGACCTGCTACAGAACTGGGACGTTTAGCATTTTTCTCCATTCCTGTCATAACGGGCGCCGCCGCTCTTATTACCCATGCCACTTGTTGGGCGCTTGAAAAGAAAGGCATAATCAATCCCAAGACAACTTATATTTTATCTGCTATCTCAACTCTTCTCACTTATCTTGCAACTGCCATCGCACTTACAACGCTCGGTATTGTTTCAATAAATGGTGCAGCCGTTATGGCAATACCTGCTCTAGTTGTTGCAGGAATGTACTTCACCTTGTTCTTTTTACAAAAATCGGAAGCTAAACCTTTTGACCCAGCAAAAACCTTAAAGCTTTTAGATGAAATTAAAGAAATTTGCGAATTTATAGAAAAAAATCCTAATTTCGAACTATTTACTGAGATTAAAGCCATAACGCACAGATTTGTAGAATCAAAAAATTCATTTAGACTTGAGAAAGATTTAAAAAAGCTACGATTTAAAGACCGAAAAGACACTTTTACTAATGACCGGATAACCCTATTAACTGCTCTAAAAGAGTCGTTGAATATGTTATTACCCTACATTTTAAATGATAAAGTTGCCCATCCTGACATGGAAAACAAGTTAAGATCCACACTTTATACATTAGAATATATGGATACTTCTACACACATCGATTTTAACTCTATTATTGCTTTCAGAAAGGAAGTTATTGTCTACATAGAGAAAAATATTACACCCCTTTTCAACCCTATAGAGCACTAAATGTTAGCCATTAGACCTACCACAGAATTAGGACGCTTAGCTTTTTTCTCTATGCCTGTCATTTCAGGCGCAGCAACACTGATTACTCATGGCACTTGCTGGCTTTTAGAGAAAAAGGGTGTTATCAAGCCATCTACAACCTACATTGTATCTGCTTGCTCTTCTCTTTTAACTTATTTAGCCACAGCAGTTGCATTTACAACGCTAGGAATTGTTTCATTCAGTGGAGCAGCGGTAGTGGCCATTCCGGCTCTAGTTGTAGCAGGAATATACTTTACTTTATTCTTTCTAGAAAAAAAGGAAGCTCCTTTTGATAAAGCAAAAGAAACAAGAGTTTTAGAAGAGTTTTATGAAATACTGAGGGTTGTTGATGAAAAGACACCGGAGGAATTAGTTAAAAAACTAATGTCAATCCATGATCGATATAAGAATTTAAAAAACCTAGCCCAATTTGAAAAAGATGTAAAAAATCTTCAAGCGAATGAATATAAAAATTATCTGATACATTATAGAACTAATCAGATTGCACTCCACAAAGTAGCCAATGCCGTATTTTTGGAATTTCTCATCAATGATAAAGTCCCGCATATCGACATGGCAAATAAGGTTAGAGCTAATCTTGAAAAGTTAAAGTCTTTAAATTCCACTGAAAGCATTAACTTTGACGCCCTAGTGCATGCTAATTTAGAATCTGTAGTTTATTTAAAAAAACATAATGTCGATATGACACCCCTAGAATATAGACCTAATCAACGAACCCTTTTAAGAGTACCTATTTAATGCCATCACCTATTCACTCCACTATACAATTGATTAGCACTTCCGCAATCAGCAGCGCGGCCGGATTATTTTGTTTAAAAACTATGGGAGTTCCAGGTCCCGCTTGGGCGATTGCAGGATTATCAGCTTTGCCTACTGCCCTATCGTCGATTGCATTAATTGGTTGTTCTTATTTAGAGCAGAGAGGTCATATAAAAGAAGGTCGAGCCTTATTGATTGGGTCATTAACAAGCTATATTACGGCTATTGCCTGCGTCATTGCTTTTACCGTTTTAAATATCGCCCCTTTAAAAATTGCCATTATAATGGTAATACCGACTGTTCTACTGGGAATCGTTTACTTTGGCATTTATCTTATCAAGCCTAATAAAACCGTCACCACAGACTCCAAAATCAATCAATTCATTGACCGTCTGGTCTTCAAGATAAAAAATAAAGTTGAAGACCCTGCTCAGGAAGCTCAGAGACTACAGGTGCTTTTGAAGGCGGAAGAGGCTAAAAGGGCTCAAACGACAGAAAAGATTGCGCAATTTACTGACCTTTATACCTCTTATCCCTTAAGTGCCCAAAAATAGGGCTCTCTGTTAAAATATAGCCTATTCTAAGGAATTATTATGACTGTACGCGTTCGCATAGCCCCTTCCCCTACCGGCGATCCTCACGTAGGAACCGCTTATATGGCCCTATTTAACTTAATTTTTGCTCGCCATTTTAAGGGTCAATTTATCCTCCGTATTGAAGACACCGATCAAAGCAGAAGCCGTCCCGAGTACGAAGAAAACATCTATAAAGCTTTAAAATGGTGCAACATCAATTGGGATGAAGGTCCGGATGTGGGAGGTCCTTACGGCCCTTATAGACAATCTGAAAGATTCCCCATTTATAAGCAATACGCAGAAGATCTACTCCAAAAAGGAAAGGCCTACAAGTGTTTTTGCACCGCTGAAGAACTAGATGAAATGCGTGAGCTTCAAGGCAAAACGGGCCAAAGAATGGGCTACGACCGCAGATGTCGTAATCTCAGTGAGAAAGAAATCCATGATAAAGAAGCGCAAGGTCTTCCTGCTGTTATCCGTTTAAAAATGCCTCTTACCGGTGAGTGCGTATACGAAGATCAGATAAAAGGTCGTATTACGAGTCCTTGGGCTGATATTGACGATCAAATTTTATTAAAGTCGGATGGCTTTCCTACTTACCATTTAGCCAATGTGGTGGATGACCATTTAATGAAAATCACTCACGTCATAAGAGGTGATGAATGGATGAGCTCAACGCCTAAACACGTTTATCTTTATGAAGCATTCGGCTGGACCCCTCCTACTTTTATGCATATGCCTTTATTGCTCGGAAGAGATGGCAAGAAGCTTTCCAAACGTAAAAACCCCACTTCGATTTTTTATTATCGTGACTCGGGATTCTTACCTGAAGCTTTTGTAAACTTCTTAACGTTGATGGGTTATTCGATGCCGAACGACCAAGAAGTTTATCCGCTCGAACAAATCATTGCTGAATTTGATCCGAAACGTATCGGCGTTTCAGGCGCGGTATTTGATGTCACTAAACTTGAATGGCTCAACCAACAATACCTCATTAAAAACATCCCTGAAAATGAGCTGTGGAACCGTTTAAGAGGCTGGCAATTTAATGACGCCTTTATGTCAAAATTAATGCCGATGATTCATTCCCGCATCAAAACTTTTGGCGAGTTCATTGAATTGACCGACTTTTTGTTTATTAACCATTTGAAATACACTCCTGAATTATTTGAGGCGAAAGGTTTAACTCCGGAAGCACGCCCCATGATCTTGCAATGCATTATCTGGCACATGGATGCAAATGAGAACTGGGGAGCATCAGGTTTATCGGAGACTTCACGTTATGTAGCGGAAGTTTGGGGCTTAAACTTTAAAAAAAGCATCATCCCGCTTCTATTTGCAACCTTTATGGGCAAACATCAAGGCCCTCCCCTGTTTGATTCTGTTGAGCTTTTAGGAAAAGATCGTGCAAGAGCGAGGCTTTTAAACTCGATTGAATTCTTGGGCGGCATTTCCAATAAAAAAATGGATGCCTTAAAGAAGGGTTGGGAGAAAAAAGAACTTAAGGAGTTTGTAGGAGCAGTATGATTCCTGTTTGGGAAATTGGCATAATATTAGTTATCGCGGTTCTTCTTCATTTATTTTTAAATAGTGTGGTCGATGCGCTCGCTAGTAAGGTTAAAGGGCACCCCATAAAAAAGGCAGCGTTAGAGGCTTTAAAAAAGCCTCTTCCTCTTTATTTATGGTTAGTTGCCATCGTTATCACTACCAATGCTTTCTCCCAAAGGTTTTTAGATTACCCTTTAATTCCTGACAGTAAAATGTGGCTTAAAGCCACTTTTTGGCTTTTCTTTGCCTGGTTTTTATTTAGATGGAAAAGTGGAGCGATTAAAAATCATCCCTTTCAGGAAAAAACTTCTCGCGATTTGTTAGATAAAACGCTGACGGTTCTCATATTATTCATAACCCTCGTATCCATATTGGATGTAACGGGCCAAAGCATGGCTACACTCGTTGCTTTTGGGGGTGTGAGCGGCCTTGCCATCGCATTTGCATCGCAACAAGTGATTGCAAACTTTTTTGGCGGCCTCATGATTTATTTAACCAAGCCGTTTACCATCGGAGATTGGGTAAAGCTACCTGAAAAAGATGTGGAAGGGCATGTTGAAGAGATCGGCTGGTACATGACTTTGATACGGACGCTTGATAAAAGGCCCTTATATGTACCAAATTCGGCGTTTTCAAGTTTACTGGTAATGACCCCCTCACGCATGAGCCATCGAGAAATTTTAGAAATGATTGGGGTACGCTACGAAGATTTTGATAAAGTTCCTGCTATTTTGAAAGACATCCGCGAATTCCTTCTAAGTTATCCTAAAATCGATAAAAAGGAAAAAATCGTTACTCATTTGGATAAATATGAAGCCTCATCTATCGATTTACGCATTCAATGTTATACCAAAGACACGGAAAGCGTTCCCTTTCATGATGTGAAACAAGCAATCTTAATTGAAATTGCAAAGATTTTAACCAAGCATAAAGCTGAAATGGCCTTTCCTACACAGGTTATTCACTATAAACCCAATGATTAGCTCTATTAACTCCTGCTTAAAATCGGATAAAAGTCTCTATGCCGCCGCAGCGGTTTGCATTGTAACTCTCGTTGCACTTTCAATAATCAATTCTCCCATGCTTTGGGGAGCCGTTTTAATTTGCGGAACGGCAGTCGCTATGGTTCCTTTTACCTGCCATCTTCGAGAAAGAAGAATTAGAAGGGATTCCGAACGTCAAAAAGATTTAGAACCTTATAAAGCTAAAATTGAAATTTGGGATAAAATATTTACGGAAAGACATCGCGAATATGATAAATTTCAAAAACTACGCCAAAAATTATATAACCCTGCCTATCCCATCAAAAGGACGCTAAAAAAACTAGATGAGCTTACCTCTCGTAACCAAAAGCCCTGACATTTGTTTTAATATCGGTCTATCTGTCACCACTTCGACCATTACCTTTTTAGCCTTTACGGCCTTCACTTCTTTAAAACTTGCCTTAATGGTAGCCACTCCCTTTGTTTTGACTGCCACGATTGGTATCTGCATCGGCACGTTGATGAGCCAAAAGCGCCATTTTTATTTGGGTTATTTAGTAATGAGCCCGGTGACCTTTTTAATCCATATTGCCGCCGCCGCTCTCTTTTCAAGCCCCATCGTTTTAATTACGGGCTGCGCTTTATCTGGATATTATATATCCGCCTTTATTTATGAACTTGTTAATATAAGAAAATGAACCTTCCTAATTTAATTTCTTTAACACGACTTCCGCTTGCACTTGTATTTTCGATATACCCTCCCCTAAGGCTTTTGACGCTTTTTCTTGCCGCCTTGTCAGATGGACTCGATGGGCTGATTGCAAGACGATTCCGCCTTGAAAGCTCTCTTGGGAAGTTAATCGATCCGCTAACGGATAAAGTCTTTGTTGGAGTGGTTTTGCTCACGCTCTTGATCGAGCAAAAGATGGGAATCGAGCAGGCGTTGTTTTTCCTCAGCCGAGACTTTGCTTTGGCCGCCTTCGCTCTTTATTTATATTTTCAAAATCGTTGGACAGGCTATCAATTCCGCGCTTTTTATAGCGGGAAAGCCACGACTTTATTGCAATTTTTTACTTTGACCCTAATCGTCGCAAATATAGAAATGCCTTTTTGGGTAAATCCTCTATTTGTCGTATTAGGTGTGAGCTCTTTTATTGAACTTTACTTCCGCAAAGATTAAGCGTTTACCGGCTCGAGCTTATCCGCTTTAGGAGCCGTGATCTCTTTAAATTGCACGCCAAGCGATCTTACGGCAAATATCCAGAAGACAATCGCACATAAGAGAATGCCGGCTACATAAGGAGCTGAAGCATTAATGGTAACAAAGATCATCAAGAGCGATTGATGAATGAGCGAGCCGCCCGATTTTCCTAAACGGGAACCCACCCCATCAATGGCTGCCTTTCCTTTGAGTTTTGATTCGTGGGAAAGAGGGATATAGGCCATCTCTTTGGTAGCGTCAAATACAGAGAATTTAGAGGCCTTAGAGAGACAGTTCTGGGCTCCTCCGCACAAGACCGCCAAGAATAGCGGAGTCGCGCCAGCAAAGGCAAAGAAAGCGTCCCCAAAGGATTGATTAAAGAATAAGAAGAAGAAAAACCCAGCCGATGTAATCCCCATTACAATAGGAGTGATCATCGCTGTAAAGGTCCATCCATACCGATTTAAAATCTTTGACATCACGAGCGCCATAAGGGTCGATACGATCGCCGTCATGGTCATGACGTTATTCATGTAGTTATTGTAATCGGAAGGATTGGGCAATAAGTTGCGCAATTGGTCTTTCCAAACCACTTCTACGAGGTTAATAACGAGGTTATAGGCAACCACTACCGTTGCAATGCAAATTAAATATTTAGAATTTGAAACGTAGGAGAACGATTCTCGGAAGCTCAGAGAGTTCTTTTTCTCCTTTTTAACGGTGGTCGCAGACATATGAAGATCGTCGTAATCGTGACCCGTCAAGATATAGCGATTCGTCCACCAAAAGGCGACCATCGAACCCACACCTGAGATCAAGAGTAAGAATACAAGCGCAGAGAGGGTTCCATCCCAAATAACGCTTTGGCTACCCCCATCGGCCGCATAACTCCAGTTTACCCAGTTTGAAACTTGGCTGGCTGTAATCGTTGCCGCATTGAACCACATAGGGAAAACCGAATAGAAACGAGGAGCCTCGTGAAGCTTGGTCACTTCGTTAGCAAATCCCCAAAATAATACCGTTAATACCATCGAACCCCAAAGCTCACTCATCACGTAGAAGATAGTGAGGGGCCAGTTACGGTACATGTCGATCAATCCCCCCATCCCTTCAGGCAAGAATGTTGCTAGGGTCGTAGCGGAGGTGGTAGGCTGCAGCATCACTCGGTTGGGATATAGAACGTAGGTAAACAGGGCAAAACCCGCTAAAAAGAGCGAAACAATGATATAAAAGACTTTTTCTTGAGAAAAACGGTTACAAAGCTGGGTATAAAATATGGTAAGTAAGACCGCCGAAGGAAGCATCACCCACACTTTGATGAAAGGAATAACCTGCGCCCCGGAGGCCGTCACAACGAGGGTATCTTTAACGTTTCGAACGATCGAATAGTTAAAGCAAATAAAAAACAGAATAAAAATCATAGGTATGATTTTTTTCAGTTCGAAGTGATGTATTGGCCAAAAAAAGGAACGAAAGGTCCCAAACTGAGAGTCAGCTGTAGATGACATGAATGCCCTTCTAAAAAGAAAAGAATATACTATTTTTGATTAAGTTTCAATTAAAAATCGCTAAGTAGAAACGGTCTCTACTTTTATCTCGGGTTTTACAGTTTTAGTTTGAGTTAATACGTTAAACTGTCTACCTAAAGACCACGTCGCACAGATCCAGATGATGATAGCTGCAAATAAAAAGCCGGCTACATAGGGAGCTGAAGCCCCTATAGTTGCAAAGGTCAGAAGAAGGGTCTGGTGGATAACGGAGCCCCCTGATTTCCCGAGTCTGGAGCCTACACCATCAATGGCGGCTTTCCCTTTTAGTTTTTCCTCAGGATCAAGCGGAATAAAGGCCATTTCCTTGGTTGCATCGAATACCGAATATTTAGCAGCCCGGCTCATAATATTTTGGGCGGAACCAAAGAAAACGGCAATCGCGAGAGCGGACCCCCCGACATAGGCAAAGGAACTTAGCGTTACTATATCTTGCACGAAGATAAATCCAAAAAATCCGATCGAAGTCACAAAAAGAACGGCAGGCGTTAATAAAGCGGTTGCGCGCCAGCCAAATTTTCTAATGGAATTACCTGAAATAATCATGGCTGACAAAGTAGCCACAATTGAAGTTAAGAAAGTAATCTTGCCCATATACATGTTGAAATCTTGGGCATTCGGATAAAGATTTCTCACCTCGTGCTTCCAAACCACTTCTACGAGGTTAATGACTAGGTTATAAGAAATAACAATGATTGCGATCAGCATGAGGTAGTTATTCTTAAACAAAATCGAGAAGTTTTCTCTCATCGAGAGTTTGCCTTTTACTTTATCCTCTTTCTTCAAATCAGTCGGATCGTAATAGAGAGGATCAGGAAGAACGGTTACATGCATCCATCTAAATAAGGCGATGGCAACAAGGCCGGCAACAACTACTAGCAAAATCTGCATAATCATCGATTGTTCCCAAGCGTCATGGCCGAGAGGAATGTTCGGATTATATTCACGAAGACAAACAAGATATGAAAGCGCGCCTGCTGCGGCACCGGAAATATTTGCTCCCACACCGAAAAGGCCGTAGAAACGCTTGGCTTCACCAATCTTTGTCACTTGATTTGCAAAACCCCAAAATAATACTGACAAGATAATGGGACTCCAAAGCTCGCTCATTACATAAAAGCTTGTGAACAGCCAATAGCGAATCATCGCTATAAAACCCATGAATCCGGGTGGCAACGATTTTTGCAGCTCATCCGCAAAGATATTGGCATGTAGCGATTCTCTAGCGGGATAGGCGAAGAAGGCAAAAATAATAAAGTAGCCTAAAAAGATCGCCATGATCGAATAAAAGACTTTTTCAAAGCTTAGGCGATTAGATAGACGGGTGAACACCCAGGTCATTAATACCGCACAAGGGAACATGACCCACACTTTAATAAAGGGAATCACTTCAGCGCCCGAGGACTTTGCAGTCACTACAAGGGCATCTTTCATTGTGCGAAGAACGTTATAATCAAAAAATATCAAAAAAAACAAAATGAACATCGGCAAGAACTTCTTTAACTCAAAGCGGTGGACAGGCCACAAAAACGCCCTGAGCTTACTGAATTCAGGCAGATGAGCATTTGCTTCTGACATTTCGAACCCTTAAATATTTTTGAAAATTAATAAATAAAAGAGGTACCGCGGAATCGACTAAGTTAATTGTTAAGTGTCCGGTGTACATAATTTTTTATGATAAATTACTAAATTTATACACTATGACAACAATTCAATTCAAGCTCTAAGTGCTTCTATTCCCGGTAAAGTTCCGTTTTCAATATATTCTATGGAGGCTCCGCCCCCTGTGGATAGGTGACTAAAACTAGAGTTAAGGCCTGCCTTTTCAATAGCTGCGACCGAATCGCCTCCCCCCACTACTTTAATAGCGTCTATTGAGGCTAAGTCCTTTGCAAGATTCTCCGTACCCTTATTAAAAGGCTCTTTTTCAAAGACTCCCATGGGCCCATTCCAAAAGATTGTTTTCGCTTCTTTCAATTTTTCAAAATATAATTTAACTGTCTTGGGTCCAATATCCATTCCTTTCCATCCCGCAGGGATCTCATTATCGAATACTTTCACTTCCCCTGCTTTTTCGCACACATGGTCGACAGGAAGCACGATTTTGTCATTGATTAGGGATTTGCTCTGCTCAACAAGATCGGGCTCAAACAGCGAATCTCCAATCGATTTGCCTTGGGCCTTCATAAAAGTATAGGCCATTGCTCCTCCAATTAGGAGCAAATCAACCTTATTCAACAGTGCTTTTAAAACATTTAGTTTACTAGAGACTTTAGCGCCTCCAATAATAGCCATAAATGGGCGTTCAGGATTTAGTAGTCTGTTACCTAAATAATCGATTTCTTTAAGAAGTAAAAAACCCGCTCCTTTCCTTCCCTTAAAATATTTTGGCACTTCAGTGATTGAACTGTGTGCTCTATGCACCGATCCAAAAGCATCATCGACATAAAAATCCCCTAGTTTTGCTAATTTCTCCGCAAACTTGAGGTCTTTTTCAGGTTTTTCTTCAGCGGGATTATATCTTAGATTTTCGAGTAAAACCACTTCACCCGGCTTGACCTCAAACGAATCATCTAAATTATGGAAAATAACTTTTTTCCCGAGTAATTGTTCGAGTCTTTTTTGAACAGGTTTTAAACTGAATTCGGGTTCATGATCTTTGGGTCTTCCCAAATGACTCATTAATATAATCCCGGCCCCTTGATCGAGTGCATATTGAATGGTTGGAAGCGCCGCTTTAATTCTTGTATCATCGGTAACTTCCCCGTTTTCAATGGGAACGTTAAAATCAACTCGCATCAAAACGTTTTTTTTCTTGATGGGCAATTCGTTGATAGGAAGAATCGCGTTCATGGAAATCTCCGATCTCAGGCGTGAATATTCAAATCTAACTTTAAGAAGATCCTCCCTTTTACTCAACCCTTTCGATCAATTTAGAAAGTGGTTTAATGAAGCGATTGAATATCCCATCCTAGAACCCAATGCCATGCAGCTTGCTACCACCGATTGTGTAACACCCTCTATTCGAACCGTTCTATTAAAAGGAATTGAAACGGATGCCTTTGTCTTTTACACAAACCTTCATAGCCGCAAAGCGCTCGATCTTAAAAGAAACAACCACGCCTCACTCCTCTTCTTCTGGAGAGAAATGGATCGCCAAATCATCATCGAAGGAACGGTTGAACGAGTCTCTAACGCCGACGCAGAACTCTACTTTGCTACACGTCCCCGCACCAGTCAAATCGGTGCCTGGTCTTCTCACCAAGGCAGCTCGATCGACTCAAGAGAAACACTAGAAAATAAATTTAAAGAATTCTCAGAAAAGTTTCAGGGCAAGAAAGTCCCCATGCCTGACTTCTGGGGCGGCTTTCGCCTCCTCCCCACTCGCTTCGAGTTCTGGCAAGGTCGCCCCTTCCGCCTCCATGATAGGTTCTCTTATACCAAAGATCTGGACTGGAAGATTGAAAGACTGTCGCCTTAAGAAAGCTTCTTAATTTTATGATTCTTGAGTATATCGATAAGCTCTTGTCGTTTAAGGCTTGTAGTTTGCTGTGCTATTGATAAAAGAGCATTTATATTAGGTGGATTTTCAAATTTCTCAAGCACCCAACGTAAAACTTCAGGGTCCCGTTTTGCCGCGATTTCAGCCACTCTTTTTAGATCGAACTTTTCATTATAGTCGTTCGCCCAGTTTAGAATATTTGTAATTCCCGAATCGCGATTTTCAACGGCTAAATATAATTTTTCTTCATTTGGGGACATACCAATAGATCTACACCACTCCCATATTTCTATTTGATCTTCATCGATCAAATAAGGGATCCCATCTGCTTTTAAAAATATCTTTGGGTCTTTTTTATAATACCATTTTAAAATATCTAATTCCATCCTATCGAAGCCTTCAAGATATTTTTTTAAACTCAATGTTTGACCCTTTTCCTCAAACTCTATAAGTTTTTTTAAATCTCCTCTGTTAGCTGCACTTATTGGGGTGTCGTCATCTACATTTATATTCCGAACTCTGGCTAACCCGGGATTAACGCGATAAGCGGAATTAGCGAAATGTTTCACTCCTAACTTCTTCTTTGCTGCTTTATTAGTTTTTTTTGTTAAACCCTCGGGAAGATCTTTAATTTGAATAATATCGGTTAATTTTAAAGTTATGTCGGAAAATGTATTTTGATTACTCGAATCCAGAATATTTTGCACTTCAGGAGGTAAGAGCGAGTTTTTTAAAACACTTATTTTCTGTCCATCTTTAGAAATAAAATTAATACAGTTTGAACTGAGGTCCTCTAGAAGAGTTGGGTTCTTATCAATTATGGAGGTATTTAAAAAAAAGTGTCTATTATCTGTTGAGGCCACATAAAAGTTCATACACTCTCTCTTTTACTAATTATAAACCTGCCAAAGTAGATGGGATAATTAAGACTTCATAAAAACTTAAAACTATAATTCTTAATAGTTTAAGAAATTTTTTTGGTTCTGAATTTGTTGAGGATATGGATAGACGATTCATCATTTAGTTGCTGAGCTAGAAGTATTAAACTTTCGATGTTTTCATTGCTTTCCATTTTTGAAAGGGACCAGGAAAGCATTTGGGAATTGGATTTCTGAATGGCGATTCGTGCGATTTTATTGAGATCCATCGTTTCATGGTTATGAAAAGCCCATTTGAGAATGTGGAGGCGACCTTCAGTTGCGGCTTCATATAGTTTTTGCTCGTTTTGTATAACACCGATGTTTCGCGCCCAAGTCCAAATGTCGTGTTGATTTTCAGATAGAGAGTAGATGAAAGGGGATTCTTTTAGGAGAGTAGGCTCTAATTGGTAAAATTCCTTCAGGGAGTTTAAGTCATAGTTTTTATTTGCTAGGTAGTGAAAAGCGGAGATACGTGAGACGGTTGGGACGAAAACGCGGTAAGTGGCCTCATCAATACGTGCACGAAGAGAATCGGGCATATCCATCACATTTATTTCGCGTTGTAATTGATGTATTTTAGTTTTATCTCTTGCGAGTTTCGCTTCGATTAATGAAACCAAAGTGGTGGGACTTTCTTTGATAAGATAAACTTTGGAACCGTTCAAAGAATATTCATTGCAATTGGTTTTTAATTGCGCGATGTCATCTAAAATAACGGGATTTTCATCTACAAGATTTGTAGGTAAAATGTACTGACCATAAAGTGTTTCGACACGATAAAAAGTCATAGGTACTCTCTAACCTTAGAATAATCATTAAGGTTAGCGAATCACAAACCAAGATCTTATTAAGAGAATAAACCTATAAGTGTTTGCAGGTTACCTAACGACTAAAGATCGCCAAAGGGGTTAGAGGCTTGTGTAAAAAGTCCTCCTCGCTTTCTTCGATTGATCTCATGGCGAAGAGAGTAGATAAGATCTTCGTCGAAATCTTTATGAGCGGCCCATTTTACATAGTCAAGGGGAAGGTCTTTTATAGGGCGACCTTTATGTTTGCCGAGTGGCATGACTTTCATAAGGACAGGCTGAGAGACTAAGCGGAGAAGGTCTTGGAGACTTTTAAAACGTTTTGAAAGGTGTTTGAAGACTTCGCGGTTAACGACGACATCATTCATGGCTCGATGCGCCCCTTCTTCAGGAATATTGAAATGTTTTCGTAGCTCTTCAAGGGAGTTAATAGGGCTTTCACCATAATGACGGGCAAGTCTTAGCGTATCGATTATTCTGTTATTACGGATCGTATGATTTAATTTAATTTTATCGGCTTCTTGAGCAATACATTCGATGTCAAACTTTACACCGTGCCCTACAACCGGATGACGACCCATAATACGAAGAATGGGTTCTAAAACTTCGTGGAGTTTAGGTTTTCCCACCACCATGTCATCTGTAATTCGGTGGAAGTAAGTTGAGCTTTCAGGGATAAGTCTTTCTGGATCAATAAGTGTTTCGTAGGATTCTAATACTTCTTTAGTAGTAAATTTAATGACGGCTACTTCTACAACCCTATCCACACTTAGATCAAGTCCTGTTGTTTCACAATCAATACATACAAAAATTTCGTCGTCTAGTGTTCTCATGTGGATTCTACTATATAATGTAAAAGGTTAAGTCTTGCCTTCTCGTTATCGATCCGATATTTAAATATAGGATATCCCAAGAAAAGGTGTTCAAAAAGAGCGGTTTGCTTGTGCAGTTCGCTTTGATTTAATTTATCAGTTTTTGTCATCACGACAGCCATAGGGCATTTTGTAAAGTTTGCGAATTGAAGCATCGCAAGATCGTCTTGATCGGGCTCTCTTCTTGAATCTACAAGAAGCAAGATCAGTTTAATGTTCTTACGGCTTTTAAAAAAGCTTTCGACCATGGGTCCCCACTTCTGTCTTACAGAAAGAGGAACTTTAGCAAAGCCATAACCCGGCAAATCAACAAAAGAGAATTCATCGGTTCTAAAGAAATTAATAAGTTGAGTTTTGCCAGGTGTTGCAGACGTTTTTACAAGCCCTTTAGTTTTGAAAAGATGATTTAAAAGGCTTGATTTACCGACGTTCGATCGTCCTACAACCACTATTTCAGGAAGGTTTTCAGGTGGAAATTGTTTAACTTCTACCGCGCTTGTAATGAATCTAGGATTTTTCAATTTGCCTTGTCCCTTCATTTACATGCGTTAAGGTAATTTTGATCACGTTTGAAGGAAGAATGGATGCAATTTTTTCTGACCATTCAATGCATTTAATTCCCTCTTGGTCCAAATATTCATCAAAACCCATGCTTAAGAAAGCGGCTTCATCTTTTAAACGGTATAGATCAAAATGGTAAAAAGACACGGGACCTTGGTAGATATTTAGATAAACAAATGTGGGACTTGAGACTTGTTCGGGTGCGATACCAAAAGATTTAACTAAACCTTTTACAAAAGTCGTTTTGCCTGCCCCTAAATCACCAAAGAGGCAGATTGTATCGCTCGGACCTATTTTTTTTGCAATTTCACTTGCAACTTCATAGGTATCTTCGACCGAATGCGAAAGCCACTTCAACTTTACTCCGCCTCAACCCATGTATTAACAAACTGCTCAAAGTCTTTAACTTCGGATAAGGCTTCAACAAAAGAGGCAATCTTGTCTTCAACGAGATACTTTTGAATAAACTCTAAGAAACTCGTTTCGATAGTGAAGCGATTTTGGCCTTGAACTTCGTTCAAAGACAAACTTTTCAGATAATTCTTTTTAAAATCTTCGATAACGGCTTGCTTCGAATTAAAGAGTTTACCGTTTAAAACGGAAGAGTAAACGACTTTTTTGACAGGTTCTTTCGGTTTCGTTTTAGGAATATAGCTAATGATGACTTCAGGATCTTCTGAAACGAAAAAGCGCTTAGACTTCAATCCGCCTACTCTTTCAGTATTTTCAGGACATTTAGAAACCCAATCATAAATCGCATCTTGAGGGTTAGGATGAGTGTTGTCGCCAAAAACTTTACCGGAGAAAGGGCATATATATATTTTTTTAGTCGATTCGTTGACCGATTGGGGACTAAAAGTAATTTTAATTTCTGCTTCGTGCCAGAGCTTATTCTCTTTCTCTAAGTGCTTTACGGCATCGTCGCTGCTTTGAAAAATGATTTTGTCTCTAGGGAAAACGGCAGGTTGTAAGTTAAATTTTTTTTCGATAAAGAAGAGGTATGTTTGGACAAGCTCAGCCATGGGATTTTCAGCTAGGTACTCTTTAAGAGCGTGCTTTAACTCATCTGTTATGACTGTTTTTGTCATTGGGACCTCAGAAAAATTTTTACGGAAAATAGTAGCTTAATGGGTAATTCGCTAATAATCAAGAGTTTTTTCCGATGGTAGCCATTAAAGAAATCAATGTTCCGGGCTATGAAAAGGTCATTGAAGCGATTGACACCGAGTCCAATCTTTTTGCTTATATCGCCATACACAGCACAAAGCTAGGGCCTGCACTTGGAGGGACCCGATTTTATCCCTACACCCAGCCCGGAGATGCTCTAAAAGATGCGTTACGCCTTTCGAAAGCCATGTCCTATAAATCGGCGGTTGTTCAGGATGGCCTAGGCGGGGGAAAAAGCGTCATTATCGGCGATCCCAAAAAAGACAAAAATCCTCAATTATTAAAATCTTTTGCCGAAGTTCTAAACCGTTTGAAAGGACAATATATTGCCGCAGAAGATGTGGGCACTACGGTTGATGACATGATGATACTGCGCGAAATAAGCCCCTTTGTAGCGGCTCTGCCAACCCTTAAATCTAGCGGCGATCCCAGTCGCTTCACCGCCCACGGCGTTTATCAAGGATTGAAAGCCATAGCCAAAACGCTTTGGCATAAGCCCTCCTTGAAAGGTAAACAAATCATCGTACAGGGTCTAGGAAATGTAGGATCGAAAGTGGCAGACCTTCTTTTTTGGGAAGGGGCCGATTTGACAGTATGTGATGTAGATACAGACAAAGTCGCCCATTATGTTCACGACTTTGGAGCGAAATCCATCGATTCGAGCATTGCTTTTGAACAAGAATGCGACATTTTCGTCCCCTGCGCCATGGGGGGATTCATTAATGAGCACACCATCAATGAGCTAAGATGTGTGGCGGTCGGAGGCTCCGCAAACAACCAACTCTCAACGCCTGAAATGGGAAAAGCCCTCTTCGATAGAGGCATTCTGTATGCCCCTGACTATATTATTAATGCAGGAGGCATCATCAATGCCGCGTCCGAATTTGATCGTAAAGGCTATAATCCTAAAAACGCCCGAGATAAAACTCTAAGAATTTTTGAAACTTTAATTGAAATTTTTACTCGTTCTCGTCTTGAGCGAAAAGGCACTAATCTGGTTGCTGACGAGATGGCTGAATACAATATCAAACACGGGGTCGGTCAAAGACACGATCCAATTCCGTTTGAAAGATAGTTTATCTTGATTATACTTATACTCTATGTCTACCCTACTCAAAAATTTAGAAAAGCGTTTTAGCGAAGCCGCAAAAAAAAGTTTACCCTCCTTTACGTCCCCTATTGAAGTGGCACAAAGTACAAACGATAAATTTGGGCACTACCAGTTCAACTCGAGCATGAAGATTGCCAAAGAACTCGGCCAAAATCCTCGACAAATTGCAGAAAAAATCCTCGGGGCCCTTGATCAATCTGGACTTGAAAAAGTCGAAATAGCGGGACCCGGTTTCATCAATATCACTTTCAATAAAGAAACGCTTGAAAATCAACTATCCCAGCCGATTGAACTTCCTGCCAGAGAAAAAGTAATTGTTGAATTTTCCTCCCCTAATGTGGCTAAAGAATTACACGTCGGTCACCTACGCTCTACCATTATTGGAGAGAGCTTAGCTAGACTATTCGAATTCTTAGGCCATGATGTCATTCGTCTCAATCACATTGGAGATTGGGGAACGCAGTTTGGGATGCTTATTGCCTTTATAAAAGAAAATCACCCTCAAACATTAAGCGGAAAAGAAGAAACGGATCTTCCCCAATTGATGAAGTGGTACAAAGAATCAAAAGTCCGTTTTGATGCCGATAGCGATTTTAAAAAGCGTTCGCAACTTCAGGTTGTTGCGCTTCAAAGTGGCGATCCCGAAGCTTTAAAAGCCTGGGAAAAGATTTGCGATATTTCAAGAAAAGCCTACCAAGAAATTTATGACCTTCTTCAAGTGACTTTAGAAGAGCGTGGAGAGTCCTTTTATAATCCCATGTTAAAAGGGGTTGTAGAAGAGCTTGAGAAAAAGGGGCTCGTACAGCTCTCAGATGGCGCAAAATGTATTTTTGTTGAAGGTTTTAAAAACCGTGAGGGGGATGCCCTCCCATTAATGGTTCAAAAATCAGATGGGGCCTACAACTATGACACTACCGATATGGCTGCGATTAAGCATCGTATCGATACTGTTAAAGCAAATCGAATTATTTACGTAACCGATGTAGGTCAACAACAACATTTCTTCATGGTCTTTAAAGCAGCTGTTATGGCAGGTTGGCTCGACCCTAAAAAGACACGTGTCGATCACGTCGGTTTTGGCCTTGTTTTAGGGCCCGATGGAAAGAAGTTTAAAACTCGTTCAGGCGATACTGAAAAACTGATTGATCTTTTAAATGCGGGAATCGAGCAAGCCGACAAGATTTTAGCTGAAAGATCACCCGAAATGAACAACGAGGAAAGGCATAAACTCGCAAAGGCCCTCGGATTATCTGCCATTAAGTATTCCGATTTATCTTCGCACCGTATGTCTGACTATGCGTTTTCCTACGATAAAATGCTTCGATTTGAAGGCAATACCGCAGCCTTTTTGATGTATTCTTATGTAAGAATATTAGGCATTAAAAGAAAAATCGGAGCACGTGCCGATGAGCTAATAAAAAATGCAAAGCTAGATTTAAATCACCCATCTGAAATTGCGTTAGCCCTACACCTCGCTCGCTTTTCAGAAACGCTAAAACAAGTCGAAGAAGAATTGTTGCCTAATCGATTGACTGACTATCTTTATCAATTGGCAGAAAAATTTAACGCCTTCTTTAGAGATTGTAGAGTGGAAGGATCGCCTGAAGAGGCTAGCCGCTTAAAACTCGCCGACCTTACTCTCAAAACGATGAGAGAAGGTTTCCATATTCTAGGTATTGAGCCTGTTGAGAGAATGTAAACCTTATTTTCTAGATTTATCTCTCAGAAATTCTTGGGGATTTTTTGATGATTTTCATCTATTTTTTTGAAGTTAAGGTTAAATTCACCTTAATGAAAAAAAATTGGTAAAAAGGGCAAAAAAGCGCTTGAAGTTTTGAGAGAGAAATTTAAAAATAAGGTTTTAGTGGTGATTTCTTTGGTTTGTGAGGGATTTCCTTCACAAATCGAGGAATCATAAATCCTGAAAGGCGATTGGATAGATTCTCCAAGATTTCAATCCCCTTCTCAGGTAGAGCTTCGAAATGATTGGTTCCCTCCACTTGATCGAGCTGATGTAAATAGTAGGGTTGTACACCACTATTTGATAGCTTAACTAGTAGAGCTTCCAAAGTTTCTTCAGAATCATTCACCCCTTTTAGAAATACCGTTTGAGATAGAACTGAAACTCCCGCGCTTTTGAGGGACTTAATCGAGGCTTCTACTTCAGAATCTATTTCTAATGGATGATTAACGTGAATGACCCACCATATCGCTTTCTTTATTTGCTTTAAGTTATTAACTAAATCCAGAGTTATTCTTTCAGGAATTCCAATTTGAAAGCGTGTATGAAAACGAATACGTTCAACATGGGAAATCGAATCAATTTCTTTTAATAATTCAAACAAACGATCATCGGATAAAGCAAGCGGATCGCCCCCGCTTAAAATAACTTCCTTAATATTAGAATCATTTTTTAATAGATCCAATTCTTTATTAAAGTCTTTTCTTTCAGTTTCATAAGGAAAGTTTCTTCTAAAACAAAAGCGACAGTTCATCGCACAAGCGGAAGTGGTGATAATTAAAGAGCGAGACGGATATTTACTTAATAATTTTTCTGTCTCTTGAAATTCGATTTCTTTTAAAGGGTCTTTTGAAAAACCAAGAACATCTTCCTCTTTTAATGGCACAAACTGAAGAAATAAAGGATCGGTAATATCGTTCTTCTTTATCTTTTGAGCGAGTCTTTTGGGGACATTCAAAACAAAAGACGACTTGGTTAAAACCTTTTCGCGATTTTCGGGGGATAATTCCAAATAATCGAGAAGCTTGGAAATATTATGAAAGTTTTCTTTGAGAATAGATCGCCACATGGGAGAAAAGGAGTATAAACAATTTAGAAATAAAAAGCTTCTACGGAATAGAGTAAGGGATTTTTTGAAATCCCTTTATCTGATAGCGAAAATTTCTTCTTTTGAAGGCTTGCTGTCGACCTTAACTCTTGTGGCCTCGCAACCGAGCTTAGAGAGTTTTCCGGCCAAATCCTCGTAGCCTCTATCTAAAAAGTGTAGACCTGAGATTACCGATTCATCTTGAGCAATCGTAGCGGCCATCACATAGGCAAAGCCGGCTCGTAGATCAGGCACGGTAATTTCGCGCCCTTGTAATTGGGTTACCCCTTTTACAATCACGCTATGATAAAAGCTTTGCTGAGCAAAACGGCATTCTTTACCACCCAGACACTGTCTAAATGGAGTAATATCTGCTCCCATTTTCACTAAAGTTTCAGTATAGCCAAAACGATTTTCATATACGGTTTCATGGATAACGGAAGTCCCCGTTGCTTGAGTCAGTAAAACAACAAAAGGTTGTTGCCAGTCAGTCATAAAGCCGGGATGAACATCGGTCTCAAGATGCAGTCCACCTTGAAGAGGGCCATCATAATAAAACTCAATTCCATTGGAGCGAATTTCAAAGCCGCCCCCTACTTCCCTTACTTTATTAAGGAAAGTAACCATGCTTAAATGCTGAGCGCCTTCAACAAACACGCGTCCCTTCGTAGCAATGGCTGCCATACCCCATGAGGCGGCTTCATTACGGTCTGAAATTACCGTATGTTCGACTTCATAAAAACGTCTCGTTCCTTGAATTCGAATCGAACGATCAACATCGATAGTAATAATAGCGCCAAGCTTTTGTAAGAATAAAATGAGCTCAACTACTTCAGGCTCAATCGCTGCATTTTTAATAATCGTCGTTCCGCGAGCGGTAACCCCTGCCAATATCGTATTCTCGGTCGCTCCTACGGAAGGATAAGGAAGGGTAATAATCGTACCTTTCAACCCGTTATGCGCGTGGGCAAAATAAGCACCCTCTTTTTTCATATCGCGATATTCAATTGTTGCACCGAGTTGTCTGAGTGCATCGATGTGAAAATCAACGGGACGTTTACCTAAAAGACATCCCCCTACAGTGGGAACAATAATATCTTCGTCAGTACGTCCTAAAAGAGCTCCGATCATTAAAATCGGGATTCTATTAGCACCTGAAAATCTTTGAGGAACATAGGAAGTTTTAAGTTCACGAGTAATGACTTCCATTACTCCTTGTTCACGGTCCCAACTAACCTCCATTCCGAGGCCTTGGCAAAGAGCAACCGTTACTTCAACATCCCCGATGTTCGGAACGTTATAAAATCGACAAGGTTTATCTGAAAGTAGTGAGGCGACTAATAATTTAGTCATAGCATTCTTAGCGCCAGCGGCTTTCAGATGCCCCTTAAGAGGATTTCCCCCTTTAATTTTTAAAACTTCCATATATTTAATACTTTTATGATTAGAACGTTGTTATAATCAATTTTATCTTCACTTACAATAGAAAAATTAAATTTTTTTGTGAGACAAGAATAAAATTTAATATTCAATTTAATTAAAATCTTTTGTAATTAGTTAAACTAACTAAAACAAAATCGAATTCTAACTTAATAAACTACAATTATTGATCCGCTTGACGACCAGAACTTTAAAAGCTATACTTTACGCTCATATGAAAAGAAAATTGATTGTTAGAACGGGAATTGGACAAGATAGTCATCGTTTTTTAAATCCTGATACTTCTAAACCGTTAATAATTGCGGGCCATATTTTTGATAATTATCCCGGCTTTAATGCCAATTCAGATGGTGATGTTGTTTATCATGCTTTATGTAATGCCATCACTTCCCTAACACA
>JAGVJG010000044.1 GCA_020051235.1 Parachlamydiales bacterium
AGATAGACCGGAAAATAATCGCCGCTCATGTAAAGGGAATCTATTACACTCCCTTTTGAACGTCAATAATTTAATTGAAATTTCCGCGCGATTTCATGGAAGGGTTCAAGGGTATGCGGCGCTAACCCGAGATCGGCGTTTTTTGAGAGGGTGGGATCTATAGGAATTTGCCCTAAAAATTGAAGGGCATTTTCTTGCGCGAGCTTCTCCCCTCCTCCTTTACCAAAAAGATAAACTTTTTCAGATCCATTATGGTAATAGCTCATATTTTCAACGATTCCCAAAATGGGGACATTGACAACATTAAACATGTGAATCGCTTTTTGAACATCTAAAGTCGCTACCTCTTGAGGAGTTGTGATCATAATCACTCCGGCCATTTGAGACTTTTGGCTTAAAGTTAATTGAATATCCCCTGTTCCGGGAGGAAAATCAATTAATAGGTAATCAAGATCACCCCAATCAACCAGTTCTAAAAATTCCGAAACAATTTTACAGGCGATAGGCGCCCTGACTACAAGAGCTTCATTCACTTTTCGATAGTGTGCGATCGACATCAGTTTGATGCCTTCTCCTTGACCGGGAATAATGATATCTTCTACTTGTTTAGGCAACACTTCTTCCGGAATTAACTTTTGAATAGAAGGACCATAAACATCGGCATCCAAAATTCCAACTTTATGATTTATCGATAGGGCTCGGGCAAGATTAACTGTGAGCGTCGATTTACCGACACCCCCTTTTCCTGCCGCAATCCCAATGATCTTTTTGGGTTTGGCCCTTTCCTTAGCGATAGTAAGTGGCATGTTATTTAAAAGGCTCGATATGCATATCGCCTTTTACTCCGAAGTACACGACTTTTTCACCGCCTATAAAACAAAAATATCCTACACATCCAGCCGCACAAATCAGATCTAAAAACCCAACATAGTCTATCTTTTTCTCACGAATTTGATTAATTGCCGATTTAACGCCTTGAATATTAAAAACAGGAGCAAAATTAGGTTTATAATCGAAAGATAAAAAAACGATATTATAAGTAGTTAGATAGTAGGTAGTTTGGTTGAGCCTTAAATCAACATAATACGACTCAACCCCAACAGAGCCAAGTTTTTGCACTACATCAGGAAAAGAGATTTTTCCTTGAAAGGAGCCATTATTACACTCCTCTATTGTTTCATATAACTTTATGTAATCCATCGTTCACTCTTAGAGATTTATACAATCATTTGCTTTCAATTACAAATAAAATTTTACTAAGGGTTCAAGGAGTATTTTATGACTTATGAAAACTATGATTCAGTAATTAGAACATTTTTACAAAAACTCGATGCTCAAAAAAGCAAACCCATCTATCAGTTGCCTGTTAATGAAGCGAGACAAGTTTTAAATGATCTTCAAAAAAATCCGGAGCACATTCATGTAGATATCGAAGATACCGATGTAAACACTCCGACGGGTCCGGTTTCTTTAAGAATCGTAAGACCTGAAAAAAATCATAAGACCCTTCCCGCCATTCTTTATTTTCATGGAGGTGGTTGGATCCTAGGAAATAGAGAAACCCATGATCGACTCATTCGCGAGCTTGCCGTCGGATGCAACGCCGCTGTTGTTTTCGTAAATTATACTCCTTCTCCTGAAGCGCCTTTCCCGGTTGCCCTCGAACAAGGTTACGCCGCACTAACATTTTTAGCTCAACATGGATCCGATTTAAATATTGACGGTTCCAAAATTGTGGTTGCGGGAGATAGTGCGGGAGGTGATATAGCCGCCGCCCTTTGTTTATTAAACAAACAAAGAAAAGGCGCAAAAATTGCCTATCAAGTTTTATGCTATCCCGTTACCGACGCCAATTTCAATACGGAATCATACAAAAAATACTCTGATGGGCCTTGGCTAAGTAAACCAGCCATGGAATGGTTTTGGAACGCCTACGAGCCTGATTATAGCAATAGAAAAAATCCGCTCGTTGCGCCCCTTAATGCAACTATTGACCAACTAAAAGACCTTCCCCCTACACTCATCATTACCGACGAGAACGATGTATTGAGAGATGAAGGGGAAGCCTACGCTAAGAAACTAACTGAAGCGGGCGTACAAGTAACAGCGGTACGTTATCAAAATACGATTCACGATTTTCTTATGCTAAATGCTCTTTCCGATTCCCCTGCTACCCGATCGGCCGTCCTATTGATCACGACTTCTATCAATAACGTTTTGAATCCCCATCTCATCCACGCGTAGCACTTAGTGTAAAATAGCCAAAATAGGTGTAGATAACTCCTTCGGGAGTTATCGCATCGGGTCTTAATCGAAGATATTCTTCGATCCAGTCATTATAGAAATCCGCTATTAGATTTTGGGGCACCATGGGTGGATAAGTTCCGATCATCCAATCCACTAATTCTTTTTTATCCACAAAGGGATCTGATGTCGAATGAGTAAGAACTTCAATATTTTGAAAGCCCGCAAGAGCGGCCATTTGAAAATACTCCTCTTGAGTGTGCATTTTTCGAGGAGGAAAACCTTGATAAAATGGCTTCCACTTTTCGTTATTTTGAATATTCAGCCTTGCTTGATTCCACTCTCGATTATTTCTAATAGGAACTAAGATTAAAATTTTGCCGTTTGATTTAAGATAGGGAAAAAGACTTTCCAGTGATTTAGACTGATCCGAGGTATGTTGTAATGCACAAAAGGAAACAATGACATCAAAGGTCTCTTCAAGTTGAGGATCTAAAAAACTTCCTAATTGAAAACTTAAATTAGGATAATCTTTAGGGTGAAATTGGCGAAGAGCCCAATGAATCATGGGTTCTGCTAGATCAACCCCCACCACCTTTCCGTTTGGAACAAAACAAGAAAGATCGGCGCTAATTTTTCCATCCCCACATCCCACATCAAGAATGGATTCATCCCCATTAAGCGATTTTAAATGGGGAGCCATAAATGACATCGCCCAACGTCGCTGAAGCTCTGAGTGATGAACGTAGGGACGAATAATTGAATCATCCCAATAAGTGACGTCCGCACATAAGGAAACAACAAAAATGAATAAGACGCTAATCTTCAAATGTGCCTCCATATGAAGTGAACGTTTTGTTCGAATCGAGTTGATCAATTTGCTTTAATTCATCAGAAGTAAGTTCAAAATCAAATAAATCTATATTCGCTTTTAGATGCTCAATTGAAGAGGCTTTAGGAATAATGGATATGTCATTTTGAATAATCCACTTCAATGCTACCTGCGAAGGACTCTTTCCATGCTTTTTAGCTATAGCGAATATTGTCTCATCATTTTCAAACTCTCCCTTTGCAAGAGAACGATAGGAAGTAACTTGAATCCCCAACTCTTTGCACTTTGCAACGACACTCCGTCGTTGCAAATAGGGTTGCAGCTCAATTTGATTTGTTAAGATCGGCAGGCCTTTAACCTGTTCTAAATGAGATCGAACAAAATTACTGACACCGACCTCCTTCACCTGGCCCTTTCCTTTAAAAGCTAACATGGCCTCTAATGTTTCAGCTAAATTTACCTGTGGATTGGGCCAATGGATCAATAATAAATCGATATAATCGACTTGCAACTCATCAAGAAAACGAGGAACGGTTTTTTCGACTCTTTCAGGAAGCAAATCATTTTCGAATATCTTGGTGGCTAACAACACCTCATTTCTAGGCAATTCTTTAATCGCATGCCCTACTTCCTTATGATTTTGATAAACATCCGCCGTATCAATATGTCGATACCCTAAATCAAAAGCTTGACGAATCACTCTCTTACAAGTATCCCCCTGAAGCTTATAGGTCCCCAATCCGACTAATGGTAATTTCATAATTTGAAGATCCTAAACCCATTCACAATTTGGCTCAAGTTGATTGGAATTTAACCTATGCCAAATTAAGATGGTCTAGGAGTTAAATATGACATCTGCCCTAGAACAAAGAGAAAGCGCTGCTGAATTTTTAACACGACATAATCGTGCAATAAATCCTCCTATTACTCGGCTTACACTTACTCAATTACATCTTCGATATTTCCCCTCTTGTTTAACTGAGCTTCCCTTAAGAGAGTTAAATCTTTCTAGGAACGATATCGAATTTATTCCTGATTGTATCAGTAAATTAACAGACCTCAAATTACTCAATTTTCTGGATAATAAAATTGCGAATCTTCCTGAAACCTTTTCCTCATTAACTATTCTGACTCAATTTGAAATTGGATTAAACAAATTAACTTCTCTAGCTTGTTTGAAAGGATTAATTGGTTTAAATACCTTAAAAGCCTCTTTTAATAAGATTTCTCGACTTCATTTACAGAACTTACCTTTTTTAAGAAGTTTGGATTTAACCGGCAATGAACTTCAAGAGGTTACCATTGACCATTCTAGATTAGAGTGGCTTAATCTAACTAAGAATCCACTACATTCTATTAAGGGCACTCTCCATGCCCTTAAAACCTTTCAAGCAAGACAATGTAATTTACTTGAATTAGAATTCGAAGCTCCAAATGTGACACTCATCGATTTATCATCCAATCAATTGAGAGAATTGACTTCTTCAATTTCAAGATTCACCAGTTTGACAACATTAAAATTAGGATATAATAAATTAACTTTTCTTCCTGATTTATCAACATTGACCTGTTTAAAAATTTGTTATTTGACAAGAAACTGCCTTACGTCGCTAACGCTTTCAAGCGAAACATTAACCACAGTAGAAGTGGAAGATAATGTTTTAGAAACTGTTTCTATAAAGGGTAAAATTCTTAGACGAATAAATCTAACCGGCAATTTATTGACGTCAATACCTGAATGCTTATCCCAACTACCTACCCGGTGCACGGTGGTTTTATCTGAAAACCCAATTGAAGGATACAAATCCCCGGTAACCCCTCATTGTAATTTTAGACCTTTACCTAAGTTAAAGCTTGGATAAGAAAGCACTGATGGATTTTGGGATCGTGAAAATCTATCGGAAGGGTTTTATCCGAAATATTTCTTACTGATGCTTTAAATAAGCTTTCATCGAAACGAAATTTACGGGAATTGGTACTGAAGAAGATCGAACCGTTCGGATTTAAAAGCTTTAACGATCGAGTGATGAGATTAATATAATCGACTTGTATATCAAAGAGCTGATCCATCTTCTTTGATCGAGAAATAGTGGGAGGATCAATAACGATTAAATCGTATTTTTCTCTCTCTGTTTCAAGAAACTTTAAGCAGTCTGCACGAATAATCGGATTCACCCGACTTGAAAGCCCATTCAATTCGAAATTATCTCTTCCCCAATCGGTATAGGTATTAGACATATCAACGCTCTTAGTGTAGGCCGCCCCATGCATAGCTGCATGGACACTAAAAGAACAAGTGTAGGCAAAAAGATTGAGTAACCTTTTACCAGATGCCACTTTAGCTACTCTCTGTCTTGTTTCTCGATGGTCTAGAAATAAACCCGTATCTAAGTAATCAACTAAATTGACTTTGAACTTTACGTCATATTCAAGAACGGTAAAAAAATCGCGTTTCTGATCAAGCTTCTCATACTGACGTGTTTCTTTAGTCTTTTTCCTCGTTCTCCAAAAAATTTGCTGATACGGCAAAACGATGTTTAAAGCCTCTTCAACCTCTTGGATAAGTTCAGGTGATGGATCATCATCTTCTTTGGCGAAGAAATGAACGCAGATCTTTCCATCATAATAATCTATTGCAAAAGGATACTTTGACATTTCTCGATCATAGATTCGAAAGCAGTTGGTTAAACTCTTCTTCGCCCACTTTTTAATATGCCGATAATTATTGCGAATACAATTCGCAAGTAATGAGTTTTTATTTTCGCCATCTATAATGTCAGGAAGATTAAAAGACATTTAAAAATAATACCAAATTCAAGCTTAGATTTCTATCTAAATAATATTTACATTTATAGGGAAATTAACGGAGTTTGCAATAAAGCATTTTCGGTGGGCTTCGTGGTGTAGCTCTTTTGCCTTTTCAGCGTGAGCCGGGTCTACTTCTACTACAGGACTTAGGGTGGCTTCTAAGAACTTACCCACACCACTGGCTTCTAGCATCATGATTGCTTTTGGAGAATCGGTGTAGGACTTTACCAGGATCTTATTCACATTACAAAGATGTAGATAAGCAAGCATATGACAAGAAGCAATGGAAATTAATAAAAGTTCTTCCGGATTCCACTTAGTCTTATCTCCTTTAAATGCTGCATCGGCTGAAACTTCAAGAGTCTTATTCTCTAATGTGACAAGCCCCGAACGAAGATAGTTTTCATTTCCCGTAAAGCCGGTCCATTTTAAATCAAAGTGGTAGTTAAAAGGTTTACCCATACATACTCTCTTATGCCAGCATCATGGCTGTGGCGGTTAAATAAGGCGAACTTTTAAATCTTTCAAATAGCAGATGAACTAATAAAAAAGATAATCCCAATTGAATAATTCCAACCATAACTTGTTTCGGGTTATTTATCATTCGTCTAGGTGTTTCTTTATTAATACCTATCATTACTAATCCTCTAAGCCCTATCTGATTCGCTTCAAACTTGTTTAACCATACTTGAGGGTCAGAAGGACATGATTCCATTACTTTCGCTGTAAACTTTACTCGCATAGGAGGAAGCAAATAAAAAAACAATGAAGCAATTAGATTAAAGCGCTTTTGAATGGTAGATTGATTTGCGAAAGTTAAAAACTCATATGTCGATAATATTGCGTAACCTCGAACAAAAACTCTTTTGGCCAGAGGAAAAACAATCCTCGGAATTAAATCTCCCCCGTTTAATTCAGACTTTGTTGCTAGTGATCTATAGGACAAAGCTCGAATGAAATAGATATGAAATACAGTTTGTTTTTTGTGAAAGAAAAAATGCACTTGATTAGATCGGAGAATAGAATGATTTTCATTAATATTAACCCTACCCTTCTCACCCCCATAAAGCCTAAGCATTATATTACAGAAAAGATCGGTTGCCAATTCATAAGAATTTAGAGCTAAGATATTACTTATGCCGGCTTCAGCAACTTGATACACAACAACCGCACCCAGAGCCGTAACAGCATTTTGCATATATCCTTTAGGCGAGCATTAGAGCCGCAATCGTTATTCTCGGTGAAGCTACAAATCTATCAAATAATATACTAACTAAAAGAAGAGCACATCCTAACTGGACGAGACCGACTCTGACTTGTCTATGATTATCGAACATTCTTTTGGGAGTTTCTTTGTTAATGCCCATACTCATTAAACCACGAAGACCGACCTGATGGGGTTTCACCTCAGACAGATATGAAATAGGGGTATTGGGTGTTGAATCAAGAGGTTTACAAGTAAATTTCACTCTTAAGGGAGGCAAAGCGAATAACGGAATACAGGCTAATGTAACGATAACTCTTGTTGTGGTAGATGAACCCGTACACAATATATCGCTCGTAGCTCTTAGCTTACCCAGTCTAACCATAACCCTTTTTACAAAAGCATATATTACCCTTCCTTTAAGAGGGTCATTCTCAACTTCCGGTTTAGTTGCAAGTAAGGAGTAATGATTTCTATAAATAGTACTTTTTGAATCTTTGTTCACTCCAGAAATACGTATGACAATATCATCTATGGGATTAGTAGCTATTTCATAAGATTTCAATGCTAAAACATTGCTTACTCCTGCTTCAGCAAGCTGATAGACCACTACGGCACAAAGAGCGGTTTGCATATAATCCTTTAGGCGAGAATTAGAGCCGCTATCGATGTTCTAGGGGAAGCAATAAATCTATCAAACAAAACACAAACTAAAAGAAGCGCGCAACCTAATTGGACGAGTCCAACACTCACTTGACGCTGATTGTTCATAATACGTTTAGGAGTATCTTGGGTTATGCCTGTCTGAAATAAACCTAAAAGTCCAATCTGATTGGGTTTTACTTCCTGCAAGTAAGAAACAGCGGTATCAGGAGAGGCATCGAAAGGTTTAGCGGTAAATTTGATTCTTAAAGGAGGTAAAACGCACAAAGGAAGTGAGGCTAAAAGGATGAAAACCTTTACAAAAGGGGATTGATTTTTACTCAACATTTTATAGGTGGATGAAGGTGCATAGAATCTAACAACGACTCTTTTTATAATAGGATACAAAAACTTGCGAACACCTTCGTCATTTTCCACTTCAGGTTTGGTTGCAAGAAGAAAGGAATCATTTCTAAAATAACATTTATTTATTTGACCAATGTTCCCCCCAAAAATTCTCAACATAACATTGTCAATGGGATTGGTCCCATTTTCATAAGATTTTAACGCTAAAACGTTACTCAATCCTGCTTCAGTGAGTTGATAGACGGCAATAACTCCAAGAGCTGTTTGCATAGGTTTCCTTTAAGCAAGTGTTAAAGCAAAGGTTGATATATAGGGCGAATTTTTAAATCTATCAAATAGTGCATAAGCTAAAAGAAGAGCACATCCTAATTGAATAATTCCTAAAGTCACCTGAATTCTGTTGTTTAAGATTCTCTTGGGGGCTTCTTTAAGTACATTCGTCTGAAAAAAGCCAGCCAGACCCACTTTATTTGAGGGAACATTTCTCAAAAAAACGTGAGGTGAAACCCGATCACCTTCAACACGGCTTAAGAGTCTTACTCTTAAAGGAGGCATTAAAAGAGAAGGCAATGAGAGTATAAAAGAAGGAATATCAATACGAGAGGTAGGATTTTGCTTATTCATATCTTGATAGCAAGCAATAAATGTTCTTACCCGAGCTGCAGGGATAATAAGTAATTGATGGGCTACAAAAAAAACAGGATTGTTGCATTCATCATTAGGCTTGAATGCCAAAATTTCCTTTATCTCAGTACCTGATAATATTCTTACATGTTCGGAAGGATCAATCCCGGCTGTATACGTGTGTATCGCCAAAATATTAGAAATTCCCCTCTGAGCAAGCTCATAAACTACAGCGGATTCTAAAGCGGTGACAACTGTTTGCATGGCGACATGCTAAAAAAAGAACTATTAATTGTCCAATTAGTCTCTTTCAGGTGGAGACATAAATTGAGGACCAATCGGATCTTTAACAGTGTCTTTGATTATTTTATCGATCTCTTTGAAATCATCCTGTGTAAGATGCCAATCCCATAGAGATTGAATCTCAACTAATTGCTCCGGTTTTCTTGCGCCTAAAAGGGCAGAATTAATTCCTTTATCTAATACCCAACGTACCGCAAGTGAAAAGAGAGTTTTTTGATATTTAACCAAAACCCATTTTTCTAGCTTATCAGCGCATTCAAGATATTGAGAAAAGCGGGGTTCTTGGAATTTAGGATCCATCCCCTCCCTTAAATCGCCTTTGTTAAATTTTCTGTCTTTCGACATTTTACCGCTGAGAAGTCCTCGGCAAAGGGGCCCATAGCCCATTAAAGGGATTTTCTTAGAAATAGCATATTTAACTTCATTTTCTTCTTGTTCACGCTCAAAAAGATTATAGGGAAGTTGCACAACATCAAGCGGCGCTGTCTTTTCAAATTCCTTAAGTTGTGTAAGATTAAAGTTACATACGCCGATAGCTTTGATCTTACCTTGATCTTTTATCATTTTTAAGGTTTCAGCTACTTCTACGATCGGTGTTTTTGGATCAGGCCAATGGATCAGGTAGATGTCGATGTAATCTGTTTGCAATCTTTTCAAGGAACGATCGATTTCACGAAAGAGAAAATCTCGCCTTGAATCTCTGAAAGTTTTATTCGGTGTTTCTTGGTTTAATCCGCACTTTGTAGCGATGATGGCTTTATCTCTTTTTCCTTTTAAAGCTTTGCCTAAAAGCTCCTCAGACTTACCGTCACCATAGGCAGGTGCCGTATCAAAGAAATTAATTCCATCCGAAAAAGCAGTCTCAATCGTTTTAATAGATTCATTCTCATCTGAACCTCCCCAAAGTCCTCCTCCAATAGACCATGTGCCGAGCGCCACTCTAGTAACTTTCATATTTGAAATGGCTGAGTATTCCATGATTATTACCTATTCAAGTTAATTCTTCTTTTCTAACAGGAGGAGACATAAATTGAGGGCCGATGGGATTGACGATTGTTTCGCTAATGATGGAATCCAATTCTTTAAGATCGTCATCCGTTAACTTCCAATCCATTAGGGTTTTAATAGGATCGAGCTCTTCCGGCTTTCTTGCGCCCCACAAAGCCACATCAACTCCCTTATCCAATGACCAACGAACTGCAAGAGCAGTAATAGGTTTATTGTATTTATCCCGCACCCACTGCTCTAAGCGTCCGACACAAATCAGATATTGAGCAAAGTAAGGGTTTTTAAATTTGGGATCGAAATTCTTTCTTAATTCTTCAAAAATTTGATCTTCCCGCAGAGTTCCGGTTAATAGCCCTCTACAAAGGGAGCTATAGCCCATGGAGACCATTCCATTTTCCTTTGAATATCGCAACGTAGTATCTTCTTGTTCCCTTTCAAAGAGATTAAAGGGAAACTGTAGAGCAGACAAATAAACTTTCGACCTGAAATTCTTAATCTCTTCTAAGCTAAAATTACAAACTCCTACTGACTTTATTTTCCCTTCGATAATGAAATTGTGAAAGATCTCCCCCACTTCTGATTGGGACATCAAGGGGTCAGGCCAGTGAATTTGATATAGATCTATATAATCTACTTGAAGACGTCTTAAAGAATCTTCCAGCTCTTTAGAAATGGATTCCTTTCTACAGTCACGATAAACATTATTCGGTTCGTTTAGATTTAAACCGCATTTGGTTGCGATAAAGACTTGATCTCTTTTGCCACACTGTTTGATAGCACGACCTATTACTTCTTCAGATAAACCAAAACCGTATCCCGGCGCCGTATCTAAAATATTAATTCCTAAATCGAATGCATGGTGGATTGTGGCAATTGATTCTCTTTCATCGGTCTCACCCCAAAGAGAGCCGCCCATAGCCCAAGTCCCTAAGCCTATTCTAGATACTTCTTTATCAAAGGAAGGATGCGTAAGGTATTCCATTCCCCTAATAAAACTTCTTCTAGGAAAACGATCAAGCCTTTAATACATGTTGTTGAATATAAGGAAGAAAGAGATCAATTATTTTCCTTTGATATTCAATTTTTAAAGGGTATTTAACAAGTCTCAATCTAATCTCCGCAAAAGTGACTTCTTGGCCGTTTAAAGAGATTAAGTAAGGAAGGTAAGGGGTTTGATAATGGGCACTAATGATAAGTGCAATTATCTTTTCTACTTTTGTAGCAACTTGCCACAAATACCCCATTGTTAAAGGCGCATTGCAAAAGACAGAAATAGCAAGCAGCGAAATATATGACTTAGGGAAAAATCTCCAATAACTTTCATTCCAACTGAAAAGGGCGAGATCCGCTTGAGAACTGTATAGGTTTGTAGCAGCATTATTCTCGATACAGGTCTTTAAGATGTAGCGGTTATCATGAGCGATCGATACGAAAACCGCAATCTCAAGGATTTTTGGATTACTTAAATACGGTTTTAATTCATCTTCTAAATTTAAACCGACTAAAACGTGAAGCAAGTTAAACCCTAAAGAATCTTTTGCAAGTATGTCTGTAGGTAGTTTTTCAAATGTGGTACCCTGATATCTTACACGAGGAGACATTTGATATTCAGCCCTAAGCGTGTTTTCGCTTAATAAATATCGTTCTTCAGGCCCTCCATAAATAGTTCTCAACTCTTCCACATTAATCCAATCGACTCTTCTTTGATTTATGAGAAAAGCCGTCGTTAAGGGCTCAAACACCCAATGAAGAAAATGAATCATCTCATGCCCTAGAACGACCGCATGTCTTGTAGGCACTCTTTCATGCTTCAAAGTACTCGTATTCAAACCCGAGAAAAACAAAGGGGATCGATTATAATATATTCTCGCTCCCCTAATCGGCAATGAATCACTATGACAGGCAAAAACAGCCCCCTCATTAATCTTGGGGATAATTCTTAATGGCATAGCCGTACGAATAATAGACAAAAATATCAGCTTTCCTGAAGCGCTACAAATCAGGTCGCAAAAATCGTGTAAAACACTTTGTTTGTAATCTTCCTCTCCTTCAATTTGAATATTCGTATGACCAAATGCGATTGCGCTTATCAACCCTACAAAAGGATCGTCCGGTCTTACTTTTAATATATCTCTCTCGAGCTCTGTTTGCCCAAAAGCAAGGAGAGCTTCAGATTCTGAATCTAAGGGTGTATATCGAACAAGATTTA
>JAGVJG010000080.1 GCA_020051235.1 Parachlamydiales bacterium
AAGGAAAGTTGGGATTAGATGTCGCGACGGGTAAAGGGGCCGTCTTATTGCCCCTTTCAAAAAAAATAGATAAAGTCATCGGAATTGATATCAGTCAGCAAATGTTAGATACTATGGAAGCTCCGAATAATGCGGAGTTAATTCAAATGGATGCAGAGCATTTAAATTTTGAAGATAATGTATTTGACTGTGTTTTTTGTGGTTTTGGTTTGTTTTTCTTTCCTGACATGAATAGAGCTCTTCAAGAATTCAAAAGAGTATTAAAACCGGGCGGAATATTAGCCATTTCTACATGGGGCAAAGATACTGAAATAGACAAAATTCAAAATGAAGAAATCGATAAAATTGCGAAGTATAAACCATTGATTTCTTCTCCTCTATTTACCGAAGATAAAATAAAAAATGCCCTTCAAGACAATCAGTTTACTTCTATTCAAATCATTGAGGATAACCATACTTTCCACTACTCGGGTTTCGAAGAATTTTGGGATAGTTTATGGCTGCATGCAATACGCGCAAAGTTAGAACAATTAGATGCAAATCAACTTAAAACCTATAAAGAGCAAATACACACGCGAATAGGCAATCACCCAAATGAAACGATACAAGCTTTCTACGGAATCGCTAAGAAGCCTTTTCTTCAAAACTAAGGCAGCGGATACCCCCGAAATTTTGACTCATAAAATGGGACATATCGGTAATTTGGATTAATTTATGATGGGGGAATATATCTTCCAACATGGAAGTAAACTTAAAATGAATACATTCTTCTAGTTTAGTTGTGGGAGCGGGAATAAGAATCGAGTTATCTTTTAAAAAAAGGGAATTGCAGTAGTTTAAATCAAAACTTTCACGCTTAAAGCGCATGGGCAGTAAGCGGA
The DNA here is from genome assembly GCA_020051235.1 of Parachlamydiales bacterium. Taxonomy (GTDB): domain Bacteria; phylum Chlamydiota; class Chlamydiia; order Chlamydiales; family Parachlamydiaceae; genus CAZABG01. Next base: position 882 of record JAGVJG010000080.1, read on the forward strand.
CGGGGATTTTATGGTCCTGTAATATTTTCACGCGGACACTATTTAATTTAGCTTGTTCAGATGCGCTATCGCAATACTGTTTATGAAAGATCAAACCATTTGGAATTCTCAACATTCTCATAAAGAGAGGCTCTAAAAAGGAGCTCACCATATCAGGGTCGTGAAGAAGGACTTCTCCTTCCGGTGTAACACATAAATCCAAATCAAGATGAAAATCGCCTTGAGGAACGACAATGAGATTTTCAGGCTTTTTTATCCTTAATTCTTTCCGCATCTGATTTCGGGTAAGGATTAATTTTGCTTCTATTTCTTTCGCTCTTGAATAGAAACGCTTTTTTTCGCTTTCGGTAACGGGACGCGAAATACATTTTCGATAACCTTTTTCCCCGCCCATTTGCATTAATTTTGTGTAATAGCTTTTATATTCGACAGAATCATCACTAAGAGTAATTAGTTTGTGATCGATCTTCTTTTTCAATTTCTCATAAAAAGAAAGGTTTCTTGCAATGCGATAAGCATGTTCAGAAGGCTCACATTGGGGCAACGGTTCTTTAAAATGCCCATTTTCTTCTAATGCTATAAAGGAAAGAATGACACTAATTTCTCCTACGATTGCTTTTGTTTCACCATTAGATTGAAATACAAAGCAGTTGCCTCCTTCAATACAAGTTTTGCCATCCCGAAATGAAACGTCATTTAATTGGCAGATGACTTTTGCCTGACGACGATTAATTTCTTCAAAACCAATCCCGGCAATTGAAAGTTGAGAACAGTCGCCTTCTTTATTTAATAAAAAATGATTTCCGTTTTCAGAAAGCATAGCAAGCGTTCTTTGGCGATAATAGGGGTCTTTAAGATCGGAGGGAATTAGGTGCCGGCCGTTATTCAACGCAACCTGAGCGTCTCTTATAAAAACTATTTCCCTAAAAAATCCATTAATTTTTGTAATGGCTAATTCGGAAGAAAGTGAAGTCGTGATGGGCGTTTTAACGACAAAAACACGGTTGCCTGCCGAACCTTTTGCACGATATTTTCTGGGAATGTTTTTTATTGCATCTTGAAATTCAAAATCATCGCGAAATTTTCTTTTTAGGATGTAGTAAACCAAGCCATTGATCTTCACGGCCTTTAAAGCCATCTCTTTATTTTTTTTAAGAGGAGAATAAAAAAGCGCAAAAGGATTGTTTTGAATTGCCGTTAGTACGATCTCATGATCTTCGGCATATTGAGGATAGTTTCTTAATTGTAAGCCGTCTTTTGCAACTAGGCTAGCAACGGATAATCGATCATTTATCATGGCGAAGGTTGTGGAACCCTAGATTCTATGCTTAGACAACGTACGCCGCCTTCATTTTTGCTTACAAAACGAGAAAGGCCTTCTATTCCCAAAACGTCTACAGAACTAAATTTCTTTTCAAATTTAGCTACAAAATGATTAAAAAAAATAGCCTCGGATAAATGCGTAGTGCCAGTTGTTAAATATTTATATTTGGAGGAGGAAATTGGAATAAATATACCGTTTGCAAAATTTAAATTGACTTCCTCTCTTGCATCAAAATCTAAAGCCATGGGATGAACATCCACATTTATAGCCGTAAGTTGTTTAATTTGAATTTCTACAACGGAATCAAAATTCGTAATATCCTCAACAACTTTTTCTACCATAAGAGTATGAAGGGTATCTTCTACAGCGGGTAAAGGAAAATTGTCTCTTTCGATTTCGTTAAGGGATTCTAGAACTTTCATTGGATCGTTTAAAAGAACCGAGCCATCAGGCATAACCGTCATTTCCATATCAATATGGAATTTCTTTTGCTTAACAAAAGAAATGTTTTTTAATGGAACTCCAATTTCATTCGCAATGGCTAACTCGGTTTTTTTTCGCTTTGCATCGAATATTTGAGCTTCTTTTCTAAAACGTAGTTTGTCTTGATCGCTTACGGGTGCCGTTATCTGATATCGATACGATTGCTCCCCGCCCATTTTTATTAGCTCTTCTTTATATTTATCTTTATCCCTCAGAACGTACCAGAAATAGTCTACGGGTCTTCGAAATTTATTATAAAATTCTATATTGCGAACAACTAGGTAGGCATGTTCCGTAGGTTCCTGAGTGGCATCGAAAGTTAGATTATTGAAAAAACCATTTTCCTCATTAAGTAAAATACTCATGAATAAACTGATTTCGCCAATAATCGCTTTTTTTTCTCCTTTTGAAACAAAAACAAAGCAATTACCTCCTTCAATGCAGCTATTTTTAGCTCTTTTAAAAGAAAGGCCGTGATTCATGTCAAAAATGATGGCTTGTTCCACATTTTCTCTATCAAAACCCTTGCCAACCGTACAAATCTCCTGTGGCAAAGATAGGTCCTTATTTAAAAGCATATGCGAACTATTGGGTGGAGTCATTACTTTTAAAAGGCCTTTGAAAAAGGGATCTTTTATGGTTTGAGGGATAAGATGAGTGCCATCTAATAAAGTTACTTGTGCATCTCTAATATATTCTGAACAAAGTGTATTTATTTTAGGAACTTGGGTGATGCTTTTTGGAATATCCCAAAGCATTATACCCGGAACTCTACAAAATAAGATGGTAAGGCCTTGCTGATTCGCTCTATATACATCGGGAAGGTAAGTTTCTGCAAAAGGTAGTAGGTCTGAACGAAGGGGTTCAGGGAGTAAAAGCCTTGCGGCCCCATTTTTTTGTAAAGCAATGACAGCAAGCAAACTATCGGCAATTAAACTATGTTGGATGGCAAAAGGATTGAATTGTATGGCTGCCATTACGATATCGGGATCCGATCGCCACTCAACAGGCGCCCAAGCAAAGGCATCTTTATTTGTTGAGACAGTTTCTATAGCTTTGACTTTCCAATTGAACGGAGCTATCATAATTTAAAGTATTATAAACTAACTATTTTTAAATTAATATGATTAATGCATTAGATTTTGATAATAATATAAAATTAAAATTTACTTTTGTTGCATCTAAATTAAAAAACATGACTGTAATTGCCGATAAAACCCGTTTATTAATTGATAGTTGTTTAGACTCCGATATGTTTAACATTGTATGTGGCTCAGATCCAGATCTTAATATAAATTATTTTAAAACGACGGGAAGGCCCTTTGCTTATTGGATAGGATTTGAAAACGATCCCATGAATTTAGAAAGCGAATTAATCAAAAAAGGGCTGACAACAGAAGAAACCGAATGGGCCATGTCGGCCCCCTTACAAAACTTTACTTATTCTATAGAACACGATATTCGAACCGTTCAATCCAGGAAAGAAATCGAAGATTTAATAACAGTAATGAATGCCATTATGCCTCCTAATGAACGAGCAGCGATTCAATCTTTTTTTACTCAAGCGGCGCCTCATTTAATGGGGAAAAGCGATCTTGTTTATTACGTGGGTTATGTAGATAAAAAACCCATGGCGCTCGCCTCCATTTTCTGTGATTCCAAATTAGGGTCAATATTTGATGTCATCGTTTTACCCGAATTTAGAGGACAGGGCTGGGGAAAAGCCATGACAGCAAAATCCATGCTTGAAATCAAAGGCCGAGGACTTTCTTTTGCCATATTAACGGCTACAAATGATGCGAAATTTCTTTATAAACATTTGGGGTTTGAAGAGATCAAAACCATGAAAGTTTATAAATAATTTTTGACATAAACAGTCGTTTCATAAATATAGACCTTAAGAAATTAAGGGTTCTATGATCCATTTGCTATTCTATTTATTCGCATTCACTTTAATAGCTGAAGATAACATAACAACACCCCCAAAAAAAGAACGTAAGCCCAATATCGTTTTTATCATGACCGATGATGTGGGTGTAGGCGATCTCGGTTGTTACGGAGGGGGTGAAAATAGAGGGTGTTTAACTCCTCATCTCGATCGATTAGCATCTGAAGGCATGAGATTCACGACTTATTATGGACAAGCGAGTTGTACTGCGGGGCGCGCTTCATTTATTACGGGCCGCATTCCATTAAGAACGGCTTTATCTACTGTTCTTGCTCCCGGAGACATTAACGGACTGGAAAAAGAAGATCCAACGATTGCCGAAGCCTTAAAAAAGTTAGGATATACAACTCTTCAATGGGGTAAATGGCATTTAGGTGATAAGCCCGAAAATTTCCCAAATGCGCATGGTTTTGATGAAATGCGTTTGATGCTTCCCTATTATGCGGGCGTTTATGCGTATGATTATTTACCTTTGCAGCCGGACTTCCCCATTCATAACAAACGTTTTATGGAAGAGTGGAATAAAATCGATTTAAGCCAATGGGAAGGAAAAGCAGGAGAAGCTCCAAAAGTAGTTAAAAAGAAATTCGGTTACGAAGACTTGGCTACCGTGGATGATAATATTCGCGAAGACGTTGTCAAATATATAAAAGAACATGCGAAGGATGAAAATCCCTTCTTCTTATATGTCTGCTTCATGAAAGTTCATAATCCAAATAACCCATCGCCTAGATTTAAAGGTAAGTCGGCCGGTGGCGGTAACTATTTAGATTCCTTAATGGAGCTTGATGATAACTCGGGTCAAGTCGTTCAAGCTATTCGCGATGCCGGTATTGCAGAAGATACGATTGTGGTATGGACCACTGATAACGGTGCATGGGTCGATGCTTGGCCGGATGCGGGATACACTCCATTTCGAGGGATGAAAGGCACTTCTTATGAGGGCGGCTTTAGAGTGCCTGCAATTGTTTGGTGGCCGAATCATGTTAAAGCGGGAACGGTCGCGAATCAAATGATGTCTCATATGGACTGGTGGCCAACGCTCGTGAAAATTGCAGGTGGAGAGCCCCCTTCCAGAATTTTTAAAGATAATAACGGAAAAGAGATCATCTTTGATGGAATCGAAAATAGCGAATATATTTTAGGGAAAGGGCCTTCAAAACGAGATCATTATGTTTATATTAACGATCTGGAATTTGGGGGAGTAAGGGTCGATAATTTCAAGATTCTTTATTCGGCAAAAGACACTTGGCTTGGACCGAAACTAAATCTTGATTTTCCAGCTGTCTATAACCTTTGGTGGGATCCAGGTGAACAATACGATATCGCCTTTAATGGAGCTGCGCCCACTCGTGGAGATTTAAAAACTTCTCCCGGTCGATCGTCAGGATCTGATCATGGATGGATAGTTGTGTTAACCCAGCCTTATATGGAACAATTTTTTGGAGAGTTAATTAAATATCCCAATCGTCCTACGAAACCAACAGGCGGATCCAGCTTTTTGTTCGTTGAAGAAATGAATAATCCTGATGGTTTAAAGAGGCTCTTTTTATTGCTTGAGCCGTCTTCGCAACTTAAAAAATAGGAGTCTATTTTGATTAAGATTTTTTGTGTGGTTTTATTAGCTTTCAGCTCATTGATTGCAAAAGATGTTGGATTTTTGACAAAAGACAAGATAACTATTGTTCCATAC
>JAGVJG010000007.1 GCA_020051235.1 Parachlamydiales bacterium
GGAGGTAAGCAAATCCTAGAAAGAAATACAAATATTATTTTCAAATGTTTGCTGAGTCCCGCTGTCAAACAGCGGGATGTTGAACGGGGTGATGATGCAAACGTGAAACGAAAGCGAATTAACTAAAAATTAAATAAAATTAATTAAAATCTTTAATTATGATAATTTAAGCATAAGGATTTTCAGATGAATTTTTTTATAAGCACCCTTGTTTTTCTATCTCCTTTGACAATTTTTTGTCACCCTCTGTCTGCAGCTTCTCCTGAAGATCTTGCTCAGCTCCAATCTCTACAAAAAAATGACCAGAAAAAACCTCTGGATCTTTCTTATGCTGATTTACGTGCCTATGACCTGAAAGATATAAACTTAGAGGGAGCGAATCTTCAGGGATGTGTTTTTTTGGGGATGGGTATACGTGGCATTAACTTTGAAAAGGCTGACTTAAGAGGTGCTGATTTTTCAGATACAACAATTGAAAATTCTTCTTTCTCTAAAGGCAATTTAGAAGGTGCTAATTTTATCGATGCAACGATTACATCTACAAATTTTGAAAATGCAAATTTAAAAAATGTCACTTTCGATGGAAGTGCTCTTAAGGGTGTCAATTTTAGACATGCAAATCGGGAAGGGGCTACTTTTACCGGAATATCTGAAGAACGTACAAATTTGCGTTAAATTACCCACTGGCGAAGTCTTGATATTAAAAACATAAAGACTGTGGCATCAACTTTTATTGAAAAGATCCTGAGTTCTGGATAAGAAATATTTTTGATCGTCATTGCGAACCTTGCAAAGCAAGGTGTGGCAATCCACTTTTTGCTAACTTCTTAACTCAATAATTAATCACTAGTGGATTCTTCTTCCACTACAAGCGTCATTGCGAGCAAAGCGAAGCAATCCATTCCAGAGCATCAGCCGCCTCAACAAGCTTCGACGCCCTCCTGGATCGCCGCGGACTCTATGAGTCCTCGCAATGACGATAACTTTCTGTTTCTAAACATAAAAATAGGGTTCTTATATAAAACTCGAGTTTACTCTCTTTTATTGTCCGTCTTCTGAAGAGTGCCATTGATGATTTTCCCGTCTATTTTCGCATTGGGCCCCGCCTCAACAATTCCTTTTTTATCTTTAAATTCAATATCTCCAAATACTTGTGTAGTCCCTAACAAATGAATTTTAGGTGATTCATCAGGAAAGAAGCTGTCTTTTTCTAGAACAATGGCTTGGACTTGGCTATCTTTAAGACGAATTTCTGAAGAGAATGCATGGATAGATTTTTTGAAAGTAGATCCTTGCGCAGAAAGAAAACCATAGATAGTTAATCCATTTTTGACATGAGCCTCTTTAAGATTAGCAACGCCCCTAATTACAGCTTTCCCAACATTCAGATTCAAGACTTTAACAGGACCATTAACTTCCAGAAATGCAGTCTGAATTTTAGAACCTGTTAAAGGACCATTTACCTTCAAACTATGCTCAACATTTACATGAGTTAACTTAAGGGGGCCATTTCCTGTTAAATTATGATAAGAGGCATTTGATAAAGAGGAAGGACCATAAAGAACCTTATCTTTTAAAGAGGACTTCACTGATGAAGAAGGAGTCTCTTCATTCCAATCATCGTCCCAAAACGACCCCTCCATCGATTCTTGTCCATTTATAAATTCCGGAATATATTTTTGATATGGCTCAGGAATATATTTCTTAAAATCATTATTCTCCCGTTGTGAGCTTGAAGAAGTTTCATCTTTGTTAAAATCAGGAATATACTGCTTAGCAGAATCAGGGACGTATTTTTTATATGAATCTGCAGATGCATAGTCTGCCAATAATAAGAATCCCATCAAGGTGAATAAAATATGCTTCATTCAAAGCCCCCATTAAATTATTTAACCCTTGCTCAGTTTCTCGAGTCCGTTGTCCTCGCGGAGATGCATATGAAGGAGGAGGGGAGCTGAAACAGTGATAGAAGACACGGTTCCGGCTAAAATGCCTACGATGATGGGAAGGCTGAAGGCTGCAATAACCGGGCCGCCAAAGAAATAAAGGCCAAGAAGGGAAAGCAAAGTTGTGGTGGACGTTAAAATGGTACGTGAGAGGGTTTCATTAATACTGAGATTAATTAGATCGGCTAAAGGCATTTTTTTAAACTTGCGCAAGTTTTCACGAATGCGGTCATAAATCACAACCGTATCGTTAATTGAGTAGGTCACCGTAATTAGGACAGCAATAATAGCGTTTTCATTAAACTCAAGGCCAAAAATGGAAAAGAGGCCCAAGACAATCAAGGCATCGTGGGCAAGGGTGATCAGAGAGCAGACGCCAAACTGCCATTCAAAGCGAAACCAAATATAAATCAACATGGCCACTAGCGCTCCGATAATCGCATAGATTCCATTGCGGATAAGGTCTTCGCTGACCTTGGGGCCTACACTTTCAACTTTTCGGTACTCAACTCCCGTTCCTAGTTTTTCTTTGATTTTGTTCAAGGCAGCAAGCTGACCCGCATCGCCCCCGGGCTGTTGCTCTACCCGAATAAGAACATCATTGGGGGCTCCAAATTCTTGAAGAGTAACCTCTCCTTGAACAAGATCACTCAGTTCTGAACGCAGTTTTCCTATATCTGCAGGACCAGATGTGCGGATTTCAAGGAGCAATCCTCCCTTAAAGTCGATTCCATAAGTAAAACCTTTGGTGAAAATCGATCCCAAACAAATCACAGCAACAGCAATCAAAATAGCAAAAATGACGTTCTTTTTTGATACAAAATTAATTTTCGTGTCATAGGGTATAATGTGTAATCCCATGGGGGGCTCCTTAAATGGGAAGATGGGTGGGGCGTCTCCACCCAATCCACCATGCCAAAATGAGTTTCGTAAGGGAGATGGCCGTAAACATGGAAATAATAATTCCCAAAGAGGTTGTCACAGCAAAGCCACGGGTGGGGCCAGCACCAAAATAATACAAAAGCGCCACACCA
>JAGVJG010000100.1 GCA_020051235.1 Parachlamydiales bacterium
CAGATTTTAAATTTGCGGTATCGATAAGGATAGGGGCCAAAAGAAACGTGGCAAGTTCTGTAGCTATTTCAACTTGCTCACTGGCAAAAATCTTTTCCGCAATTAACGTTGCATTCGATCCTGTTACAGCGATCAGTTTATTTTCATCAGTGATCAAAGGGAAATATTTTTTTTCATCCACATGATGATCGACAATTCTTTCAATTGCATCTGAAAGGTGCTCTTGTCTCGGTCTTAAAACATTATGATCCACTAGGTTTAATCGTAATCTTTTTTGCTCAAACAATGTATTTAATGGGACGTTATCGTTCAGAAACAAAAGATCATCAATGGAAATATCAAAAAGTTTAAATAAATAAAGAATATCTTTACGTAAAGCGATCTCCTCACGATGAATATTCATAAGAGGAATATAAAGGTCTGATTGAGTGTCTTCTTGATTGAGCAAATAAGCAAAAGAGATTGAAGAAACAATAGAGTCAAGGTCAGCGGATTCATTTCCCATAACAAAATGGATAATTGAAGAATTATCACAATCGTTTATGACTTCTTCATATTGCTTTCGTGATGTGTATAAAAAATCTGAAATGGGGTTTGAACTTTGATTTTCAAAAGCAGTAAGAAAAAAAGGAATATAAAGTATAGGTGAAAGTAATAGTTTAATAAACATAATTCTAAATAATAAGTTAAACTATTTTTTCATATAAATAGTTTAAGATCAATCTAAAAGGAAGCTGATAGAGAGCTGCCAAGTATATTTATTAACATAGCCTGCTTTCTGAACGGCATTTTGAGAAACCATCCATTGGAATTGAAGTAAAAAATCGATTTTAAGATCTCCGATATAGGTATGAACAAAGTAGCTGACCAACCGGCTAATGGAAGCAATAGAAGAGTCAAGATTTCTCGGCAATGATCATTAATCCTTCCCTTCCATCTAAACCCATATCATATTCATGATGAGGAAGGGGTAGGTAGCGAGCTTCTACAATAGAAAATCCTGCTTCTATAAGCACCTTTGACAATGTTTCCTTGTCAAAGAAGTGATAGGGTTTATGTAACCGGACGTACAAGGGATGAACAACGCTAGGATCTGGAAAATATCCCGGCCATAAATCGTTTTGCGTTTTTCGCTCTTGATGAACCTCACTAATAAAGCGCAAGAAGGGGGAAGAAACAATTAAAAATATCCTCCCTCCCGGTTTTAAATCTGAGTAGAGTTTATCAGCCATTTGTAGAGTTTCATCCGGCGTTAAAAAGTGAATAACGCTTTCAATCAAAATGGCGTCAAAAGGACATAGGGTTGTATTTAGATAATTACCTGAAAAGAAAGCGGTGTTTTCAAAAAGCGAATTTCGCGATGTGAGCGCTTGAAAGGTAGAACGAATAATTTCAAGATGACGAGGGTCTAAATCATTAACGGTAAGGATCGCTCCCGTTTGTACTATTTGTGCGGATTTGACACCGAAAGCGGCTCCCACTTCTAATACATGAAACGGTTTAGCCGCCTCTTTACAATAAGATAAAAATGCTTCGGTAAGTTCTGTGTTGAAGCAATAATTGGAACCAAATTTATTTAAAGTGGGAACGCGTTGTCGAACCTCATCGATAGTGCCGATCAGATGGCAATATTCTTGTACTGAAATGGACTCTTCAACCCCATAAAGAGGAAGAAGAAGCGTGGTAATGACTAACAAAAGGTTCATGCATAACCGTATTTTAAACGGTTAGACTATGCTTTTTTAAATATTAGAACAAAGTTATTAGCGGACTTATGAAGCGCTTTTCTTTCCAGAACCAAACCGTTTTTATTCGCAAACATCACTAATTCGCTTAAATGCTTCAAGCCAATCCTAGGATCTTGCTTTTGTAGTCTTACATTAAAATTGATATTACCGGTCTGATTATAACCTTCGGGCATTTCTTCAGGATTTAATAAGAAAGGACCGTAAACAATAAAAAGCCCATTCACTTTTAAAGCGAGACTGACTTTTTTAAAGAGTTGCTCCGTTGTTGCAAGAGGGATGCAGTGAATGAGGTTAGATGCATAAACCACATCGTAAGTGCCCTGAATTCCGTCTTCATCCAAATCAAATTTAACGGGATTTAAAATGTTATTAACTTTTTCTCGAGCGACGTTGTCAATAATGGTCTGATGATTTCCGATTAAATCGCTTGTTTGCCAAGTCACATTTGGAAAATTTTGGCTAAAATAAATCGATTGATCGGCCGTTCCGGTCCCTATTTCAAAAATCGATTCATTTCCTTTCAAAGTTTCTTTGAGTATCTCAAAAATAAAATCTCGGTTTTTTAAACAGGAAGCTTGACTTGCATTGGTTACAAGCGCCTCCCCCTGCTGCATGGCTAAAGTATATTTAGAGAAATTTTGGGGGGAACTAACTGTTAATAAAGACATTATTATTCCAATTTTTAATATAAACATATTATTATTTATTAATATAATAATATTAACTTTAATTTTTGTATATTCAACATTTTTTTTGAATAAAAGCGTAAGGCATGATACTTATCAACCATGGTCAGCCTGATTTTATTTGGTTTTGCGCTTCTCTTTGCTTTGATTCATATCGTAATCAAAAAACAAACCTATTATCCCAAGTGGGTAGAGACCCTTTTAGCCTATATTCTACTATTTGATATGGGGATTATGGGACTGCTAGGAGCTTACGCTCATGTATTCATGGCAGATGAAACCGCAAAATCGATTGGCTGGGCACCTGGAAGTCCTTTTCAATTTGAAGTCGCGATGGCCAATTTGGCTTTTGGTGTACTAGGCATCATTTGCTTTTGGAGACGGGATAGTTTTTGGGACGCCGCCATTTATGGATGGTGTGTCCTCTTCTTCGGCTGTTTTGTGGGTCACGTTATAAGCTATTATCAAGACAACAATACGGCTCCCTATAATATAGGCCCGTATATCTGGTTTTACGATTTGC
>JAGVJG010000020.1 GCA_020051235.1 Parachlamydiales bacterium
AATGGGATCTAGACTTGACTTAGGTAAAAAGGCGAGGGGAATAAAATCTTCCGGTAAAAGCTTTTCAAGCCATTTTTTTTGGATAAACGATTTTACAAATCCGGTCGCTTCAGGAATCGGTTGATGAACGTGTAAAATCTTTAACACTTCTTCCTTTTTTTTGGGCTCGAGGGCTGCAAGATAATAAACTACTTCTTCTGGAGGAAGTGACTCAACGGCTTTTTTTAGCCAGGAATAATGAATACGATCTAAGTAAGCAGGAGGAAAAATTGCCGCTTGATCAAGTGAGGTTTCAAGGGTCTGAATGGCATTGATGTCTGCTTGACTTTTTGGTGTAAGAAATTTGGCAGCAGGATCCAACGCCCCTTTTGGGGAGCGATTTAAAAGCAACTTGAGATAAAGCGCTTTTTTTGGATCCTCAATTTCCATCACGTTTCATCCACATCCTTGTTTTCAGCACTATCAATCGCTTTTTGACCTTCAGCCACTTTATTTACATCACCGGGCGTTTCGGGTGGAGCGTTTGCATTTCTGTCTTTCTTATGATCTTTTCCTTGTCCAAGAGGGTGTAGGTGGAATAACTCTTTTACTCCGCCTTCTTTTTCAAGAATTGGGAACAGCTTATACGCGAGCCAAATTAAGCTAAGTAAAAGGAGCAAGACCAGAATGACGAGTGTAAAAAAGATCACTCTAAACCGAGTTACAGACTCTTTAGCAAGAACAATTGTCCATATGTTGACATATTGTTTATCGCCTTCGTAGGCTCCTTGTAGCGTTCCTGAAGGATACTCTGAAAAACGAGCTCTATCTGAGATAACGGTTACGTTATCATAATCAAGACCCGTCACGGAAGCGGCTACAAGCCGTTTAATTTTAGTCATTAAATGGGAGTTTGGATCGTCTAGAACCCCATTATGTTTGATATATACGGAAGAGGTAATCTTTTTCTTTAAGTTCGCTTGCGGGTTTAAAGGATCTTCCTCAGGAAAAGAAATCTGAACTTCTGCATCAAGCACTCCGTCGATTTTACGAATAGTCGAGGCTATCTGCTCTGCAAGGCCGGCCTGATAACGAATTTTATCTTGCATCTCGGATGGAACTAGACCGGTATTTGCAAAAATACCAAGTAAATTTTGACCTCTTCTTCTTGGCAAGCCCGCTTGGTTCAAAAGAGACATTGCTTCATTACTTTCTTCTTCTTTAACGCTGATGTCAAAAACGGTCGTTTTAGCCCCTCCACCTGATGTAGCGGCAACTGGAACTTTTTGAACTTCAATACCTTTTGAGTTAAGGTAAACGTAGATCTCATTGGCTTCTTTTTCATCTAAGCCATTTACAATTGTCTTACGCGACTCGCAAGAGCAGAATAAAAATATGACTAAAAATAATGAGAGAAGTCGAGTTAAAAATGAAATCATTAGTTATTTCCCTTCATTCAATATAAATCTAGAACTTAATCGTTTACCCTTTTTTATGCCAACTTTGAAGAATAGAATTAAAGTCGGGTTTCAAGTTTTTAGGGTATTTATCAGATTCTGCAAGAGATCGAAAAGCGTTTTCCTCAGGAGTGCCGAGTAAAGGCTCACAGTTATAAATCAAATAACCTGCAAAAATACTATCTTTCTTAAAGTCTAAAGACTTAAGAAGTTCAAAACAAGACTTTGCTACTTTTTCGTCATTAAAAACATGAAGGGCTTGTGCGGCTTTTTCATTATCAATTGTAAAGGGCTTAGCGTGAAGAACTTTCAATAAAAATTCCTCAGCAGGTTCGCCTATTCCTTTGAAAGCTTTGAAAATAATTTCATCATCAAAAAAATCTCCCCTATTGATTTCTTCAAAAAGGGCAATGATCGCGCGTTTATCCCCAATTTTACCTAAAATTTCAGTCGCTATGTTGGGTATTAAACCAAATCCGGGGAATAGGGAGTCGTAATAATCTTCATCTCTTAAAATATCGATAAGAGGTTTGACCGCTTCCGCTTTTCTATTGATAATTTCATCAATAACGGGAGGATTCTCTTCGTTACTCAATATAAGTTCCGCGAGAAGGGCCGCCATATTCTTATTTTTTTGTGGCTTAAAGTCTTAAAATTATCATAGGCTTTTAAAGAATGGCTAATTTTGGCCTTATCTTCTTCATCTAGTCCATCAGATAAATTTATATTTAAGTCTCGCTCTAAATCAAAAAGTTGAAGGATGCGTTCAAGATCAAAATCGGGATTGACCCCTTTGCCATTTTTTTTGTAGTAGGAAAGCATTTTTGCAAAATCGCCTTCAAAATGGGCGTCACGGTGTAATAAAATTTCATGATCAATGTCAGTTAGATTATTCATGTTGAGTCTATTTTAAATTTTTTAATAACAACGCCGGCGTTATAGCTTGATCTTACAAAAGGGCCTGCATAGACATATTTAAGGCCTAATTTTTCCCCTTCAATTTTATAATATTCAAATGTTTTAGGTTCGACAAATCTTTTAACACGAAGTTTAAAGCGATTGGGCTGAAGATATTGTCCGATAGTAACTATGTCGACTCCTACATTTTTCAAGTCGCTCATCGTTTTAAGGACATCTTCATCCGATTCTCCCAAACCCACCATCAGCCCCGATTTGATGAGGCTCTCACCTTTATTCTCGGAGATGAATTTTAAAAAATCCAAAGTTCTTTGATAAGTAGCCGTATGTCTGACGCGTGGAGTTAACTCTTCCGTCGTTTCAATATTATAATTGTAAATTTCCGGATCGCTTGAAATTAAAGTCTTCCATGCATCCCTATTTCCGTTAAAATCGGAGGAGAGCGTTTCAATGGAGGTTTCAGGGTTTACTTTCCTTATTTCTTCAATGACCGCTTTAAGCTGTTTTGCGCCCCCATCTTCTAAATCATCTCGCGCCACCATCGTGATCACCACATGTTTAAGTCCGAGCTCTTTCACCGAATCGGCAACGCGTTTGGGTTCGTTATCTTCAAGAGGAGGAGGCTTTTTGGTGTAATCAATATCGCAAAAACCGCAACTTCTCGTGCATTGTTTACCCATGATAAGAAAAGTGGCTGTTTTGTTAGACCAACATTCAAATAAGTTAGGGCATTTAGCTTCTTCACAAACCGTGTGAAGCGCATTTGAGGTAACGGACCTTAAAGTATCTGCAAGACCTTTGCCTTTAGGCATCGGCCTATGAAGCCAAGAGGGGAATCTTCCTAGACCCACCGCTTTTTCATCGTCGGTTTGCTCTGGGTTCTGTGGAAGGATATTTAACTTCGATTTTACTTTAGGGCTAATATCGAATGAGCTCATCTTTTGGGAGGGAAATGGAGGGGTAGATCAATTGCTAAATAGGCCGCTTCTAACCACGATTCTGCGAGGGTTGGGTGCGCGTGAATGGTGTCAGTGATGCATTCAATAGTGAGTTCATTAGCGATCGCGACTACCATTTCAGAAATTAAAGAAGAAGCTTCATAACCAACGACTTGTGCTCCAAGAATTTGTCCGGTTTTTTTATCCACAACAATCTGAGCGAAACCTTCAGGCTCATTTATGGCTTGGGATTTTCCTAGCGCTTGGAAGGGAAATTGGCCGACTTGAGCGTCATACCCTTTTTCTTTAGCTTGTTCAAGTGAGAGTCCGCATGTTCCAATCTCAGGATAAGTAAATATGACGGAAGGGATTGCCTCGTAGTGCATTCTTGCGTGATGCCCGCAGGCATTGTCGGCCGCCACTACACCTTGATGGGAGGCAACATGGGCAAGCCAATATTTTGAAGCGATATCTCCTACTGCAAAAATATGAGGAACATTTGTTTGCATTTCCTCATTTGTAGGAATATTGCCTTTTCCATCTGTTTTTACGCCGGATTTATCAAGATTGATTTTATCGGTATTCATCGATCTTCCGACAGCGATAAGAGCGATATCGGCTTTAATTGAATTTCCGTCGCCCAATTTAACTTCAACGCCGGATCCTTTTTTCTCAACAGCCTTGACTTCAGCACCGGTAAAAATATTTATACCACGGTTTTTAAAATTTTTGGTAAGTGCTTGTGAGACGGCTTTTGCTTCCATAGGAAGAATGGAGGGTAAAAGCTCGCATATAGTGACCTCAACACCCAATATATTATAAAGAGAGGCAAATTCACATCCAATGACCCCTCCACCAATGATAGCAATCGATTTGGGAAGTTTTTTTAAATCTAAAAGGGCGGTTGAATCTATGATTTTTTCGTTATCAAAAGGAAAGGCGGAAATATTTCTGGGCTCGGAGCCTGTTGCGATGATGATCTTTTCCGCTTTTAAAAGAGCATTGTCGGTTCCTATGACTTCAACTTCTGTTGGGGAAGTAAATTTGCCGTACCCTTTAAAAACCTTAATTTTGTTGGCTTGAATTAAGCCTTCTAGGCCTTTTCTGATTTTGGTTACAAGGGAGGCTTTTCTTGCTTCCATTTTCGAAAAATCAAACGAGACATTTTCGGCGTTAATGCCAAAATCACTTGCATGTTGAATTTTGTGATAAAGTTCAGCTTCTGCGATCAAGATTTTGGAAGGGATGCATCCGCGATTTAAACAAGTACCTCCCATTAAGCCCGCTTCTATTAAAGCGACCTTTTTTCCTCTTTGTGCAGCCCGGATGGCGGCGGGATAACCTCCAACGCCTCCACCAATTACGATCACATCAAACGTTTCACGTTGCATAATCCCAAGTTTAAGTTTCTTTATCTACTTTTGCAAGAGATCTTAAGTTATTGATTTTTGGTGCCTTTCCTAAGGGCGCACTTTAGGCCGAAGTTGCCTCTATCTCTCCATCCTATGTAACAATCAAGCGATCTTTTCTCCGTTCCAATGCGTATGAAAAAGAAAGGTTTTCCACCATGAAGGCCTAAAAATAAGTTCGAATCACAGAAGGCAAAATCAATATCGGGATATTTAGAATAGGTAAGCCCTTTGACGCCCTGTTTAGAAATATGCAGTAAAGTGACCTGACTATTGACCCTATCGGCTGAGCCTATGACATAAAAACAGAAGTTATGACAAGGATTTCTCATCCACCAACGTAAAGCTTTTTTCCGATCATTAGGGCAATCTGGAAGATATTCTGCTTTTTCACCGTAAATGCCATCGTCTTCATTTCCAAAAAAAGTCCATGTCAAATATGAGCCCACATCATAGGTTGGAATGTCATCATAATATCTAGGCGTGTCTTTGTAGCTACACGATGAAATTATAAATAGTAAAAATACGCAAAAGGCTTGCTTGAAATTATTTAGATAAGACATACACAATATTTAGCAAAAGGATCTTAGGGTGGGGGCACATATTCATTTCCGTAATTTTATTGTCCTACTCTATACTTGAAGTTAATTTAGGTGGGTATGTCTCAACAAGTAAAGAAAAAACTGTGTTGGAACTGTGAGGGGAGTGTTACACATAATGTAGAAACATGTCCTTATTGCGGTGTATATTTAAGTCCTCAAAATTTAAAGGATGAACCCACTCCTTTAAGTTCAAAAAAGTCCAAAGATGAAGTTCCTCCCCCCTCCTATCAACCCGAAGAGACTCAAGAAGAGACTCTATCTCAGTCCAATGAAGAAGACGACAATGTTCTTCTGCCTTTAGCAAGTTTAATGACGGGCGCCATTTTTGCATTATTTGGTCTCATTATTTATCTATTTTCCACCGATGGAAAATTGACCCTGACTTGGGATAGCGATTGGGGACTTATCTTTTTAGCTTTATCTATTCCCCTTTTATTTTTAGGGTATAGAGGCGCGACTAAACTTTAGTCGCCTTTTTTCGAGTTTCGTTATTTCTCCAAGGTATTTGGTAATCAACATCCGCTTTTGTCCAATTGTATTTTGCAAGTAAAGCGGGATCATTTTTTACTTTTTCTCTCCAAGCTTTTAGTTCTTTGATAGGACCTTGAATTAAATAGTAAGGAGAGCTGTGGTCTAATTTTGAGGGAATAAAAACATCTTTCCAATTGGTTAAAGTAGGTTTTTCATCCGGAAGCTCCGGGTTTTTTTGAAACCCTTTGTAGTATCCTTGAGCGATGTTGCCAAATAGAGCGACGATAAAATATATGATTTTTGCGACACAAACAGGCAGATGAAGATAGATGAAGCGTGTTGGTCTTACTAACCATTGAGGCAAATAGACGGTAAGGAATGAAACTTTAAAGTCAGGCACATTAATATTGATTGCTTTAAGCGAAACGATCGCCTTAGTGGTGCAGTTGTTATCTAAGTTATAAAAGCCCCGTTTCGCGCGTCCATTTAATTTGTCGAGCTCAAGCTTCATCTCAATATCAAATTCTTCTTTAGTTAATTCGATGGCGATGGGCTCTGAAGGATACCCAGGCGTTGTATCTGAAGAATCGGGATTTGCAAATCGGCCCTTTAGAGGAGCGCAGCTAAATAAAGCGGTAGGGTCTTTGGGCCGATAATCTGAAGTCGAATAAATATCGCCACCCGGAGTAACTAGATGAGACCAAGTGTGGTTACCTTTAATCCCTGGACCTTCCGAATGAACATGAATGAGCTTTGCGAATCGATTGCCCCAGGGCTTGTCTTCTTTTAAAGTTCTATGGACTTTTCTTAGCTTTAATTCTTTACCGGGTTTTGGCTCACGATAAAAACATTTTATAGTAAGCCCTTTATTATTAAAGGGATAATGAGAGAATTTTTCGGCACGAAATTTAGGCAGGAAAGCTTGTTCGAAACCTTTACTTATCTTATTCCATTTAGCTTGGGTGGTATTAGCTGGAAGACCAAAGCGCTCGGCTTTTTTTGGATCTATTCTTAATGAAACTTGATTATCTTCATCAATCTTGAGGGCATCTCTGTGATAGGCGATATAAATTGAAAGATTGGTTTCTCTCGCATATTCAAAAAGTTTTGGGTTCGCTAAAAAGACGTTTACATTCAATCCTAGCGCGAAGGCTACTTCTTCTCTTAATAACGAATTAAATACCGGACTTTTGGGGCAAAGATAGGAAATATTTTTCCTGAAAAGACGAGCCAGTTGATACCATTCGTTTTTTTCAGCGAGATGAGGAGCAGCTCGATCGCATGCCTGGAGTTCAAACAATATCTTTTCAGCTATAATCTCGGCTTTCTTTTTTGCGTAGGAAGGCCGAGTCGCTTTTTTCCAGAAAGTCGTCAACGAATCGTTGACGACTTTGTCCTTTTTTAAAGTGAAATGAAATCCACTTTCGATTGAGGATCTTAGTTCAGGCAAACTCATTTATGCCGCAACACTTCTTGTATTTTT
The DNA here is from genome assembly GCA_020051235.1 of Parachlamydiales bacterium. GTDB lineage: Bacteria > Chlamydiota > Chlamydiia > Chlamydiales > Parachlamydiaceae > CAZABG01. The sequence continues at coordinate 7,258 of JAGVJG010000020.1, forward strand.
TGCCGCTGGCACAGGGACAATCATCATTTCTACCTACTTTAGGGCCAGAAACCACTGGCTCTGGGGCCTCTTCCTCGATCTCGCGTGAAGGTTTATTTTCAGGCTCCTCTGGAGGTTTCGGCGTTTCCATTTCTAAAGCAAGATTGCGATTTCGCTCAAGTTGAATATTTTTGAAAATCTCTTTCAAATCTTCTTGGCTAGGAAGCATGATCTCAAATTTGAAGAGATCATGGGCGATATCGGTCTTTAATTGTTCGCTCATTTTATCGAATAAGACAAAAGCCTCATGCTTAAATTCGGTGAGAGGATCTTTTTGACCGACCGATCTTAAATTAACATCCGCTCTTAAATGATCCATCGATAAAAGATGTTGTTGCCAGAGGAAATCCGTACGACGAATCATCATGTTGCGTAAGATATTTTCAGTAGGAGGACGTGAAGCAATCGACATCCCTTGATCTTTTAGCGAATCAATTTTCTTGTTTTCTTTCGCAATTTTATCACGGAAGGCTTGAACCACGAGTTTTGCAGCTTGCGCAGCAAGATCGTCTCTTTCGGCAAAATCATCATCAAATGCGCCTTGAGGAATTGAGACAGGGAAATGAGTGACGAGCCATTGACGATAAGCTTCGGTTCCCCAGCTTTCTTCATTACTTTTTGATACTAAAAAGTTATCAGCCTTATGGTAGCAAACTTCTTCCAAAACCTCTTCTGCAAGCGCCATAACATCTTCAGTGTGTAAAAGATCGTTTCTGAAGGCGTAAATCTCTTGTCTTTGCTTATTCATCACATCATCGTATTCAAGGGTATGCTTACGAATCATGTAATTGCGTTGCTCGATACGCTTTTGCGCCGTTTCGATCGATTTGTTCAGGATCTTAGCCGAAATAGGCTCGCCTTCAGGAGGACGGAAACGTTGCAACACTGTTGTTAAGCGAGGTGAAGCAAACAATCTCATTAACTGATCTTCAAATGAGATGTAGAATTTAGAGCTACCCGGATCGCCTTGACGAGCCGAACGACCTCTTAGCTGACGGTCAATACGTCTGGATTGATGGCGAGTCGTTCCCACTACATATAACCCCCCAACGCCTGCGATTCCTTCGCCGAGTTTAATGTCCGTTCCGCGGCCTGCCATATTCGTTGAAATGGTAATGGCGCCTCGTGTTCCTGCATTTGCGACGATTTCCGCTTCTTTATCGTTTTGCTTTGCGTTCAATACGTTATGGGGCAAGTTATTTAATTTAAAAATACGCGAAAGCTTTTCTGACACATCGACTGACTCGGTACCGACTAAGATCGGTCTTCCTTTAGCGTGCTCTGCCGAGATATCTTTTAATATAGCGTTATATTTTTCCCTTTCGGTCATGTAAATTTCATCGTTCGAATCAACGCGTTGGTTCTTCTTATGGGTAGGAACTTCAAGCACATCCATTTTATAGATTTGCTTGATTTCGTTAGCTTCGGTTGTGATGGTACCCGTCATTCCTGCAAGTTTGTTATACATTCTAAAGAAGTTTTGCAGCGTTATCGTGGCGTACGTTTGTGTTTCTCGTTGAATAGATACGTTTTCTTTCGCTTCAATCGCTTGGTGTAGTCCATCCGAGAAACGGCGACCGGGTTGAGCGCGGCCCGTGTTTTCATCAATGATAATGATCTTATCATCGTGAACCATGTAGTCGACATCTCTTTCCATCATTAAGTGGGCGCGTAACAGTTGTCTTAAATTATGCGCGCGCTCTTTTCTTTTTGCGTCGGTTTCTTGAAGCTCTAAGCGCTTTTGAATCTTTTCTTCTTCGGAAAGGCTGTTATTTCTATCAATAAGATTCAACTCATAGCCCATATCGAGCATCACAAAGTCGTCTTCGGCGCCCTCACCTTTGGTGCATTCAGGCCAAGCATGAATCCCCTTATCGGTGAGTTCAAACTCATTGCTTTTCTCGTCGATGAGGATGTAAAGCTCAGCAAGCGCTTCTATTTTTTCTTCTTTATGGTTTTCGGAATAATAATAGAGATCCCATTTATCGATACCCGCACGCCAATCTGGATCTTCTTTGATTTTCTTTAAGATTTTGTTGTGGGGAGTACCTTTTGAAACTAGCCATAGTTTACGTAAAGCTTCGCCCTCTGCTTCTTGGTGAGCTTTGTTCTTTTCAGCAGGCAGAGTATCGAGGATTTTTTTAGCTTCCGATGCAAGTTTATTGCAGAAATCTCGCTGACGTCTTACCAGTTCTGCGGACGAATCTTTTAAATCGCCGTACATTTGGCGGGAAACCGCTGAAGGACCTGAAATAATAAGGGGCGTTCTCGCTTCGTCAATCAAGATAGAGTCGGCTTCGTCGATAATCGCGTAGAAATAACCTCTTTGGACTTGCTCGTCTTTGTTGGTGGCCATTGAGTTATCGCGCAAATAGTCAAAACCAAATTCAGAAGCGGTTCCATAGACCACATCGCGTTGGTAGATATCCCTTCTTTGATCCATCGGAGTTGCGCTAGTAAGGGCGCCGGTAGTTACGCCAAGCCATCTTAAAACAGTTCCTGACCATTCGCAGTCACGAAGCGCAAGGTAATCGTTTACGGTAACGAGATGAACCGGTTTGCCAGTCAGTGCATTTAAATAAAGAGGAAGCGCAGCGGTTAAGGTCTTTCCTTCCCCGGTATGCATTTCAACGATCGTTCCTCTATGCATGGCGATACCGCCTACGAGCTGAACGTCGTAGGGGATCATGTCCCATTTTTGGTTGTAGCCCGATACGTGAATTTCGGTTCCTGACAATCTTCGGCAGCAATTTTTTACGATGGCAAAGGCTTCAGGTAAAAGCTCATCTAGTGTTTCACCTTTTTGGAAACGCGCTTTAAGCTCGCTAGTTTTTGCTTTCAATTGATCGTCTGAGAGGGATTTGAATTCCTCGTCTAGGCGGTTTATATCTTTTACGACCTTGAAATATTGTCTTACTTTGCGGTCTTGTGCTGAACCAAAAATTTTCTTTAATAAGCTGAACATGGTGCTCCGGAATTAGATCCCTACCAAGAGATTAGAGCAAGTTTACATCACCACCACTTTAGCGCGCAACCAATCAACAAATTTTTCCAACTTCTATTGGGCACTGCAATCCGAAAATAATAGGGTTAATTTCTATTATTCGACTCCGAATTCATTAGTTTTCTACTCGAGAGTTGTCAAAAAATGCTGACGCATTTTCCGACGAATGTTCTTGTCGGGGCTCACCGCCCCTGCCCCCCCGGCCATTTCTGACGTGCCCAAATCGCGTATATCGCCAAGGGCTCTCGCTCGAATGTGCTAAAGCACACCCATCGCTCGCATACGCAATTTTGG
>JAGVJG010000077.1 GCA_020051235.1 Parachlamydiales bacterium
AATATCTTTTGCACCGCCCATTTTATTGACCGCTTTTGCAATCAAAATGGCAGCGTCATTCATTTTACTAAAATCATCACCATAAATTTTGATGGCTACATCACTTTTAACTCCGCCAATCAATTCATTAAAGCGTAGCTGGATCGGCTGGGTAAATTCGTATAGATTTCCGCTGACTTTAGAAAGTGTCTCTTCCATTGTTTCAATGAGATCATCTTTTGAAAGCTTAGGATTGGGCCATTCATTTTTCGGTTTTAAAATAACAAACGTATCGGAAAGATTCGGCGTCATGGGATCGGTCGCCATTTCGGCCGTTCCCGTCTTTGAAAACACTACTTTAACTTCGGGTAGTTGCTTTAAAGCTTTTTCAACTTCTCTTTGCATATCGGTTGAAGTGTCGATAGAAGTCGAGGGGATGCGTAGAGCTTGAAGAGCCAAGTTCTTTTCATCTAAAGAAGGCACAAACTCTGAGCCTAATTGATGATAAAATAAACCCGCCGCAAGGAGTACGAGTACGCTATATCCAATTACGGCTTTTGGCTTTTCTAAAGAAGCTCTTAAAAGTGGTTCGTATTTATGTTTTAACCAAGAGGTGAGTTTATTTTCATGTTCCGAGCCTTTCGTTAAAAATAACGACAGGGCTGCGGGTATAAAAGTGATCGATAAAATAAACGCGGAAACCAATGCAAAAATAACGGTCCAAGCCATCGGATGAAACATTCTACCTTCCACTCCTCCTAAAAGGAGAATCGGAAGATAAACGATGATGATAATGAGCTGTCCGAATAACGAAGGTTTGATCATTTCTTCGCAGGCGAGCAAAAGGCTTTCTCTACGTTCCGCTCCATTCGAGATTCTTCGAAGAGCATTTTCAGTGAGAATCACGGCCCCATCAACAATCAAGCCAAAGTCGATCGCGCCAAGGCTCATTAAGTTACCGCTTATTTTCGCGTAAAACATGCCTATGCCTGTTAGAAGCATCGCAAAAGGAATGACTAAGCTCGTCAAAAGAGCGGCACGAAAATTTCCTAAAAATAAAAAGAGAATCAGAATGACTAAGAGCGCGCCTTCACTTAAGTTAGTGATGACGGTTTGAATAGTCGATTCAACCAGCTCGGATCGGTCTAATACCACTTCCGCTTTTACATGAGGGGGTAAGCTGGGTGCAATTTCTTTAAGTCTTTCAACGACACTTTCTGCAACGATTCTAGAGTTTGCTCCTAACAACATTAAAGCGGTCCCTGTGACGACCTCTTCTCCGTTTGCGCTGCTTGATCCGAGTCTTGCTTCAAATCCCGTAGTGACATGAGCCACATCTTTTAGACGAATGGGCCCCATGGGGGTTTGAAATAAGATAAGGGTTTCAAGCTCTTCAGGGGAGTGAACCTTACCATCCACACGTACAAGATAGGCTTCTCCATTATGATTGATGGAGCCAGGCCCTGCTGAACCGAGATTATTTTCTAAACTGTTCGAGAGATCTTGAAGAGACAAATTCAATTGAATGAGCTTATTTAAATCGGGAACGATTTGAATTTGTTTTACATATCCACCAATGGAGTCAATCGTGGCGATACCTCGAATGTTTTTTAACTGGGGCTTTATCACCCAATCTTGAACTTCACGTAGATAAGCCGCTTTTTCTCTTTCTGTTTTTAATAGGCGACCTTCGGGTGTTTGATAAACAGGGATATCTTGATCGTATCTGACGATCCACATGGCTACTTCGCTGAGTCCGCTTGCGAGAGGCCCTAGTCTAATTTCTAGACCTTCCGGAAGATCACTCTTTAATTCTTCTAAACGCTCGGTAATTTGTTGCCTTGCAAAGTAGACATTAACTGCGTCATCAAAAATGGCCGTGACTTGTGCAAAACCATTTCTAGTAACCGATCGAGTTTCTTCAAGGCCGGGAATCCCTGCAATACTATGTTCGACCGCAAGCGTGACTTGCTTTTCCATTTCAAGGGGAGTTAAGCCCGGCTTTAAAAAATTGATCTGAACTTGGTTATTAGTAACGTCGGGTACGGCGTCAATGGGGAGCTCTTTAAGACAGAAAAATCCGAATGCAAGCGCAATCGTTGTCAGTCCTAACACAATCCACGGATTATAAATCGAAAAATGGAGCAGCTTCTTAATCATCGTGCTCTACATCCTCTTTGCCCATGTCTGCTTTCACGCGAAATCCGTTTTTAGAAGCGTATTTTTCATCGGGATCTAAACCTGCAACCACTTCTACATATGAGGGATCTTCTTCACCGAGCGTCACTTCCCTTGCTTCAAAGCCCCCTTCTTTCTTAACAAAAACATGGGGTTTGCCTTCAAGGTCAAAGATAGCCGTTCTTTCTACTGCCACTTTGGTTTCCGGTTCCCGAACAATGATGTCGATATCGACATATTCTCCCGGGGTTAAACCTTTGTTAGGTACTAACGCGATGGCTTTTAAAGCGAGCTGACCTTCTAAAGTGGGCAGGATGGTTAATAAAGTCGCTTCTTGGCCTTTGATCGTAATTTTAGAGTTAGGCTTTACAATATCCACTTCAGAGGGAAAAAGGGGAAATTCAACCCATAAAGTTTCTAAATCAGCGACAACAAAAAGGGTTTCTGAGGGCTTTACCCATTCACCGACGGCTAAATGCCTTTCAATGATGGTCCCGTCGAAAGGAGCTTTTAAAGTTAGTTTATTATCGTGATCCCCATTGATATTTTCCGCATGCTCGCGAGCCAGTTGAGCTTGTTTGTACGCGCTTCGTTTCGCTTCTAAATCTTGTTTAGTGGATAGTCCTAGCTGGAAGAGTTGAGATTCTCTTTCAAATTCTTTTAAAGATAGTTGCTCGACTTCTTGAGTCGCATTATAAGCTTTTACATTATCCAGTTGGTTCGGGCTAAATAAAATGGCGAGAGGTTCGTCCGTCTTAACGATATCGCCTACTTTCTTCAAAACACTTTCGGCTTTGCTGTCAAAGGGGGCTGTGACGTGAGCCACTCGATCGGGATGAACTTGAATCCATCCGCCTTTAGAAAGCGTGACTTTTAATTTTTGAGGGGTCGCAGATTTGATTTCGATGTTGGCTTCAGCTTCAGCATCTTCTGAAAAGGGAAAAACCGATTCTTCTTCTTCATGGTCATGATGGTGGTGATGCTCTTCCGGTTTATGCTCATAGCTTTTGTTGCCCCACCATAATAAGAGGATTACAAGCCCTACAATTCCTAGGATTAAGGGAAATTTCTTCATATATTATCCTCTAAGAATAGGTATTCGAGTTCAAAAAGCCCTTCATGAAGCGTTTTCAGCTGATCAAGATATAGCTCTCTTAGGTCGATTTCGTTTAATTTAGCGTCGATTAGCTCAAGCTTATCCACTTCGCCCTTGTCGAGCTGCTCTACTTGGCTATTCGTCTCTTTTAAAATATCTTCAGAAAGGCTTTTTTCACCTTCTCTTGCAATACTGATTTTGTTAAGGATCGCGGCTTTTCTAACTTCTAAAAAACGTCTCGTCGCTTCATATTCCCAATCTTTACGCTCGACTTCTACACTTGCCGCATAGATGTTTCCACAATTTTGATCGGCAATAGGGATGGGAATATTGATTCCGACTACAGCGCCGCTCTCTTTATGATCGAGAGTCGCATTATAACCGCCGGTAATCACGACATCGGGAATGCGCTGGGCTCTTTGATATTCATATTCCCGAAATAAAATTTCTCTTTCGACTTTAATTAACTCTAAAGCAGGATGCGTATCAATCTCATCGCACTCTACATCTCTATTACAGTCTAGCAAGGCTCCCTCGCAACTAGTCACGCAGTCGCCTACATAATCTTGAAGTCGTTTTAAATTAATCTCAAAATCATGGGCTCTTTTCTTTATTTCTAGATCGTGCAATTTACGATTAACACTTAACTTTCTTAAATCGAAATCGCGGGCTTTGCCGATTTTAACTTTTTCACCTAATAGCTTTTCTCTTTCTTCAAATAATCTAGCTTTTTCCAAGGCGAGCTTGTGTCTCTCCTCGAAATAGGAAGCATTGAAAAAGATTTTTGAGAAGTTAAATAGAAAGATCTTCTTTTCAATTTCATGTTTTAACTGTGCCCGTTGCCATTCGAAAGCGGCGAGACATTTTCTAATCCCACGTTTGCCTCCAAGTTCGACCAGCTGAGACAAACTATAAGTTATCTCTTGCTCGTCGTTCGCACAGCAGTCGCCCTTTCTTCCCAACCCTTGGGCATATACCGTCAGTTCAGGATTCGGAAACGCTTGACTTTGCTGATACAGATAATACCTTGCATCGACACTGCCCGCAGATCTCTGAACCATTGGGTGAAGCAGGACTTGTTCCTTCGCCCCCTCATATGAAAGCGCACATAATGAAGTATTTATTATAAGGAGCCATCGCATAAGGGGTTACCATTACAAATTTTTTTATTTAGGACAAGGGAGATACTTGAATCAAATGAAAAGGGTTAACTTGTAAGTTGCGATTTCTTATGCATGAGTTTTTTACTCGAGAGTCATCATAAAAAAAGCGGAGCTTTTTTCATGACAAATGTTCTTGTCGGGGCTACCGCCCCCGCCCCCCGGCCATTTCTGACGTGCCCAAATCGCGTATATCGCCAAGGGCTCTCGCTCGAATGTGCTAAAGCACACCCATCGCTCGCATACGCAATTTTGG
>JAGVJG010000089.1 GCA_020051235.1 Parachlamydiales bacterium
CAACATAGCTTTTCAAAAGGTTATAAAAAAGGAAATGCTCGTGAATAAGTGGATGTGGGGCTTGGTGTTGGCATTTAATGCCTTAACAGCTTTGGAACCGATTTCTGATATTAATGTCTCTGGGGGTTATCGTAACGATCGTTTTACATCGACCATTCGAACCTTCAATCCTGATGGCCATGACCGAATTAAAATGACGGGGCTAAATATTTGGGAAGTGGGAGCGGATATGACGCTTAAACTGCCAAATGTGTTTATCGACCGTTGTGCGTGCGATTATTGGTGGCTTAGCCAGTTCTATACTAGAGGTTCTGTCTATTGGGGTAGAAGTTGCTACGGTCACTGCAAAGAAGAAGCAAAAGATGATTTTGATCTAATACTCGCTTCTGCAAGAGGAAAAGTTCATCGTGCCCATACCTTTGATTATAATATAGCCATTGGTTGGTTGTTTCCTTTTAATTACGCATTTGCAATGGGTCCAGTAGTAGGTATTTCTTATAATAAGTTAAACTTCAGAGTAAACGTTGATAATTTTCCTTCGTTAGACCATTTTCGATTTTCCTCTGCATACCACTCGACTTTCGTTGGTTTAGATGCGCTAGTAGATACAGGCTGTGCCTATTTACGTGCGGGTTATGAGTATCATATCCTCCATGAATGGACAGGAAATTTTAAAGTAAGAGGCGATGTCGTAGATGACTTTGCTTTCTCCGATCGTAGAGTTTCGAAAAGAGGCTATGGCCACGTTCTTTATGGTGAAGCTAGATTTCCTATCGAAGACTTTTATTGGGAGTGGGGGATTAAAGGACAGCTTTCATTCTTCCGTGCGAGAAGAGGTTCTTGCCACTTCTATGATACTCACGGTATTGAAGCGCCCGATGCCCATACTAAGTATGCTAAGTGGCTCTCTTTGTCTTTAGTTGCTGATCTCGGCTACCGTTTTTAGCTAATTCTTGGTAGGCTGAGGGGATGAACCCATATCAGCCTACCGATCCCTCCCAAAACTTTATTAGTCGTTTCCCGCGACCTTTGGACGCTATTTTTAAGCCAAATAGCGTAGCTCTCATTGGAGCCAAAGATGCTTTAGGCAGTGTGGGAAGAACCATGCTACTTAACCTCTTTGCCAATGGTTTTAAGGGTAGAGTCTATCCTGTTAATCCTAAACGAGATGAAGTGCTGGGCCATAAATGTTATCCCAATCTTGCCGCATTGCCTGAAACGCCGGACCTCGCAATTATTGTCACTCCGGCCGCAACCGTTCCTCAAATAATGCAAGAGTGTGTTGATAGGGGAGTAAAAGGGGTTATCATTATTTCCGCGGGGTTTAAAGAATTAGGTCCAAAGGGGTTAGAACTTGAACAAGAAGTTCTAAAAATTGCGAAAGGAAAGTTGCGAATTATTGGACCTAATTGTTTAGGGGTAATGAACCCTTTGAATGGAATGAACGCAACTTTTGCAAAAGGAATGGCATTACCCGGCAATATCGCTTTCATCAGTCAGTCAGGCGCAATGTGCACCGCCGTTTTAGATTGGAGTTTTCAAGAAAGAATTGGATTCAGTTCATTCGTCTCTATCGGTTCAATGGCGGATGTCGATTGGGGAGACTTGATCGACTATTTAGGGGGAGAGCCTGAAACCAGAAGTATTCTTATATACATGGAAACGATCGGCGATCCTCGATCTTTTTTAACCGCTGCAAGGGAAATTGCGCTTGAAAAACCGATTATTGTAATTAAACCCGGTCGAACACAAGCAGCTGCAAAAGCAGCGGCTTCACATACCGGTTCTCTTGCAGGATCAGATGAAGTGTTTAATGCCGCGCTTGAAAGAGTCGGGGTATTACGAGTCGATACGATTAGTGAATTATTTAGTATGGCCTCTGTTCTTGCAAGGCAACCTAAACCCAAAGGGCCTAACTTAACGATCGTCACCAATGCAGGCGGACCTTCTGTTCTTGCAACCGATGCAACCGAGCTTCATGGAGCCGATTTAACCCGTCTTAACCCGGAAACAATAGAAGCGCTAAATGCCTTTTTACCCGCCGCTTGGAGTCATGCTAATCCGGTCGATCTATTGGGTGATGCGGGTGCGGATCGTTATTCAAAGGCTATTCAAGTTTTATCGAAAGATGAATCTAGTGATGGAACGCTGGTCATTTTATCTCCTCAAGACATTACGGATCCCGTTGCGACGGCAGAATCATTAAGACCCTATGCACATACAGCCAAACCTATTTTGGCCAGTTTTATGGGGGGAAGCTCTGTATCAAAAGGGATTGAAATCTTAAATCAAGCAGGCATTCCAAACTTTGAATATCCTGATGATGCCGCAGAAACCTTCGCTAGAATGTGGAGCTATAGCCGCAACTTAAAATCGCTTTACGAAACTCCACCTGCCCGCGTGGAGACAAATTTAAAGAATCAAATCGAAGTTGCAAAGCTCATTGATGAAATTCGAGCAGAAGGCCGCACTCTACTTGATGAATATGAATCAAAAAAAATATTAAGCCTCTACGATATTCCTACCGTAAGAACGGAAATTGCACATACAGAGGAAGAAGCTGTCAAATGGGCAAAAGAAATAAAATTCCCGATCGTTATAAAACTCTACTCAAAAACAATCACTCACAAAACAGATGTGGGCGGTGTTAAGCTGAACATTAAGTCAGAAGATGAAGTTCGCACTGCTTTCAAAGCCATACAAAACGCTGTTCCTAAAGCCGATTTTGAAGGGGTCACTGTTCAACCGATGATCAAGCTCGACGGCTATGAGCTCATATTAGGTTCTTCAGTCGATGTGCAATTTGGACCCGTGCTTCTATTTGGAACAGGCGGTCAGCTTGTTGAAGTATTTAAAGATCGCGCGCTGGCTCTGCCACCTCTCAATGCAAACCTTGCTCGTCAGATGATGGAAGAGACGAAAATCTATGAAGCCCTTAAAGGGGTTAGAGGCCGTAAACCCGTCGACATTCGTGCGCTCGAAGATATCCTTGTTCGATTCTCACAACTCATTGTTGAAAATCGCTTCATTAAAGAATGCGACATCAATCCACTACTTGCTTCCGACACCAACTTGATCGCCCTCGATGCACGTATTGTCCTATTTGATAAGAACGAAACGCCTCCAAAACTGGCTATCAGACCTTACCCGAATGACTACATCCTTGATCTCAAACTGAAAAACGGCGAAGAAGTTACGCTCCGTCCCATCCGTCCCGAAGATGAACCTCTCGTCGTCGCTTTCCATAAAGAACTTTCTGAAAACTCGGTTCGTCAGCGTTACTTTGAATTCGTTTCACTATCAGATCGTATCGCCCACGAACGCCTTATACGTATCATTTTCAACGACTATGACCGTGAAATGGCCCTCGTAGCTATCTACAAAGGCGAAGTAGTGGGTATTGGCCGCCTCAGTCAACTTCCCGGTCTCAATGAAGTCCAGTTCACGATGCTAATTCGTGATGACTTCCATAACAAAGGCCTCGGCACCACGATGCTAAAGCACCTTATCAACATCGCCAAACTCGAGAATCGTTCAAAGATCCACGCAACCATTCTCTCCGAGAACAACGTGATGATCGACATGGTGAAACGCCTCGGGTTTACAGCTACTCCAGAAGATAACCTAGTTCAGGCCGAACTTATTTTATAGACTTCAAAACAGGATCACTTTAAGCGTTGCTTAAAGTGATGGAGGATCCGCCTATCGGCGGCCAGGATATATACGCAAGGAACACATTTAATTTACTCATTATAAATATGTTGTTCAAAATCGGTTTCAAGAAATTCACTAATTTTGTACTTAGAAATCAATCGATTGTACAACAATTCATCTTTTGTAAAGATTTCCCACATTCCCCCATCAATAACTTCTATAAATATTTCGTGCTTTTCGAATAATTCTCTGCTAGGGAAAATTAGACTAATATCTTCGTCAAATTTAGATCCGATAAAGATGCCAAAAAATAATTGTCGCACATAACTTGCCTCGGTAACTAAAGCGTTCCAATTAATCTCAAAACCTTTTTCTCCTGAGGCTTCTTCTAAAATTTGAGATCGGAAGAGCACAC
>JAGVJG010000031.1 GCA_020051235.1 Parachlamydiales bacterium
ACACTCGGAGCGATAGCTTGCGTCAGCAAGCGCTTAGGGCGATTTTAACCCCGCAAGAAATGGCCTTGGGGAGCGGGGGCGGAGCCCCGACAAGTGTATTGGTCGGAAAATGCGTCAGCATTTTTTGACAACTCTCGAGTAAAAATCCTTAACTTTCTTTAACAGTATTCACTAGCGCTTCTACATTTTCCAATGGAGTCTTTGGTGTTAACCCATGACCCAAATTGAAAATATACGCTGGATCACCCTTCATGCTTTGAAGAAGCTCTCTTGTTTTACAGATTAACTCTTGTTTTGGGCCGAGGAGGAGGGCGTTGTCGAGATTACCTTGTATAGTCTGCTGTGTTTGGCTTCGAATAGTAGGTAGGTGTGCCTGCTCGCTAAGCGAGATGGCGGAGAAGTTGTGTAGTTGGGGGATATAGCGATGTGACGATTTGGAAAAATAAATGACAGGGACGGAAAGCGATTTGGCAATCTTATTACATAAGGCGATTGAGAATTGCTGCGTTTGAGAATCGTTTAAAATGTTGGCCCATGTATCAAAGAGCTGAACGGCTTGGACGCCGGCGTCAATTTGCCCTTTTAAATAGGTTATCGTTTCGTTGGTAATGAGGTCGAGGAAATGGGGGAAGTCAGGATGAGTAAGAGCTTCTTTTGTTTTTTTAAATTCGGGATCTGATTTTCCTTCGATGATATAGCTTGCTACGGTAAAGGGGGCGCCTGCAAAACCGAGAAGAGGAACGGAGAGTTTTTTGGTCAGCCTCTTGATCCCTTCGTAAACAAAAGTGGGTGGGGATTTCACGGCAAAGGATTTAAAATCGGCAGGCTTTAAAAAGCGAGGACCTCCTCCTTCTTCAAAGGTAAGTGGATAGCCTGCCGATTCAGCTAAAACCAAGATGTCTGAAAAGAGAATAGCCGCATCAAGGGGATAGCGTTTAAGGGGCATTAACGTTACTTCTTCGATGAGTTCCGGCGTATGGATCATTTCAAGGAAGGAATGTTTCGAGCGGAGGGCGCGATATTCGGGTAAATAACGCCCTGCTTGGCGCATAAGCCAAACAGGAGGAGCGCCCTTATTTTTTCCGTTTAGAGCATCAAGGATTTTCACAAAATCCTTTCAAGGATGTCATCAACGGTAAATCCGAAAGCTTTTGCAAGTTCTTTATAGGGAGCGGAAGCGCCAAATGTTTCAACGGAGATAGCGATGCCATCCATACCAATATACTTATGCCAGCCCATTTCAACTCCGGCTTCGATAGAAACTCTTTTTCCTAAATCGCCTCCGAGAACGCTTTTCTTATAACTGTCGGGTTGGTCTTCATAAATTTCCCAGCATGGCATTGAAACAAGGCGAACGTTTTTGCCCCGTTTTTCAAGTTCAGTTGCGACATCGGAAGCAAGAGAAAGCTCAGACCCTGTTGCAATTAAGCAGTAATCGCATTTGCCTTTTTCTTTCTTTAAGATGTATGCGCCACGACCTAAGCCGTCTTTATAAGGAAGATCGGTTCCAGGAACGGCTGGAATATTTTGTCTAGAAAGAAGAAGAGCGGTAGGACCTTTATATTGTAGCGCTGCAAGCCAAGACATTTTAACTTCATTTGCATCACCCGGGCGGATGACGTGAAGATTAGGAATCGCACGCAAAGCAGCGTAGTGTTCAACGGGTTGGTGAGTAGGGCCGTCTTCGCCTAAGAAAATCGAGTCATGAGTGAATTGATAGATAACATGGGCTTTCATTAACGAAGCTAGTCGAATCGCATTTCTCATATAATCTGAGAAAGTTAAAAAGGTGCCTACAAAAGGAACAAACATGCCGGTTTGATAAAGGCCCGTCGCCATCGTTGCCATTGCAAATTCGCGCACACCAAACTTAATATTTCTACCTTGGTACAGTGGCGGATTAATAATCGGGAACTGCTTTAACATGGTTAAATCAGAAACCGATAAATCAGCTGAACCTCCAATTAAATAAGGAAGGAGATCGGCGAGATAGTTGACGGCTTCTTGGGAAGCTTTACGACCGGCAATTGGGGATTTAATCTCAAACCCCTTCAAATTCTTTTCAAGAGTTTCAGGCACTTTTTGTTCGAGCATTTCCTTATAGATAAAGGAGCGGTCGCCATTTTCTTTTGCCCAAGCGTCCCAATTTTTTTGCCATGTTTTCTCTTTTTCGACGTCCTTCTTTAGCTTGTCAGAAAAAAAGTCTTTCACGGATTGCGGAACATAGAAAGGCTCTTGTGGGATACCGAGCGATTCTTTAGCCAATTTAATTTCTTCGTTACCTAAAGGAGAGCCATGGGCTTGAGAAGAGCCTTGCTTATTCGGTGCACCTCTTCCGATTACAGTGTGAGAAATAATTAAAACAGGTTTTTCTTGTTTAATTCTTAGAGGAGCAAGTGTGGAATGGATCTCTTGAAAATTATGGCCGTCAATTTCAAAAACATCCCAACCATAAGCTTTATAGCGAAGTTTTGTGTCTTCAGTTAAACACTCTTGAGTAGGGCCGTCGAGACAAACATGGTTCGAGTCATAAATCAAGATAAGGTTATTTAATTTTAAATGACCTGAAAGGGAGGAAGCTTCGCTTGAAATCCCTTCCATTGTGCAGCCATCACCCATTAGGCAAACGACTTTGCCATCAAAAAGAGGATGATTTTCACTTGAGAATTTTTGAGAAAGAACTTTAAAGCCAAGCGCCGTTCCGGCTGCATTGCCGACCCCTTGCCCAAGAGGACCTGTCGTTGTCTCTACTCCCGGCGTTTCAATATTTTCGGGATGACCCGGCGTTTTCGAGTGGAGTTGTCTAAAATTTTTAAGGTCTTCGAGGCTTAAGTCATAACCCGATAAAAATAGTACGGAATAAAGAAGCATGGAGCCATGGCCCGCCGATAAAATAAAACGGTCTCTGCCCATCCAGTGAGGATTTTTAGGATTATAGTTTAAAAATTGACCCCAGAGATACGCTCCAAGTTCCGCATTTCCCATAGGTAGGCCTGGGTGACCTGAATCGGCTTTTTGAACCGCATCCATGGAAAGACCCCTGATCGTGTTAGCAATTTGAGAATAGATCGTCAGCGTTTTTTGATCTAAGGGTTCAACTTGAGGATTTTTTGGAGCTAAAGTACGAGTCGATTCCATCGAATTATTCCTGATTTAATAAGTTCTTAGTGTATAGTTCACACTCAAAATTCTCAAGCATCGAGAAGAATGAGCGCCTCTATTAGATCAATCATCTACGGATCTGCTAGTCATTCAATCCCTGCACCTTTTGCATCCGACGGATTTATTTGGAATTGCGTCGCGGCTGCCCATATGCTTCATCGCAGCTATCACTGTCTGGCTCGAATTGATCGATATACGCGGATTGAAAACGCTCCCGCTTTATTGGCGGGACTTGCGATCGATATCATCATGGGTGATAAAAAGTTCATTCAGTTTTTAGCAAAAGTTCTTGAGTCTTCGTTACATACATTAAAAGCTGTTAATGCCTACATTAGGCTTATAAATAATATCGATCGATTAAAACTGCTTTTAAAACTTGACTTAGGAGGGTTGAAGTCTAGAGACCTTGATCAATTGGGAGAAAATCCCGTTTTATCTCCATCTACCGTTATTTACTGGAAAGATTTACAGCTTCGACTTCGTTATACGATGCAGCACTTGATTTCGACTATCATTGAAATAATCGCCAATTTTTTTCTTCTATCCTCCCACATTCTAGCAGCTTGTGAAGCCTTGCAAGGCCATGACTTACAAGTAACGGAGGGGCCTCTTAATCTACAGGATATATTTAAAGAGGCTTATAAACTTAATAATGCCATTTTTTATGATGTGAATGATGAGATCCTAAAGGGGCTAGGAGCCTCCATAACATCAAATTCAATATATAAATTTTTAAGCGGTCAAAAAAATAGCGCCTATGACGAATATTTAGAGGAAAGATTTGGTCCCTCCCAGCAGACTCTTGCTAAAAGGCAAGTCAAATACCATGGAAAACACCTTGTATCTAAAGTCTTAAGAAACGTTCCCTGGTTATCGAATTCCTATGTTCCTCTCTCTCCTTATGGCTGTCAAATTAACGGGGGAAAATTGTATACTATAGAAATTACAAACAAGAAAATAGCCTCTTATGCAAACGAAAAAGATCCGAACTAATTTTTTGAATTACTTCAAAAATGAAGGTCATGCCTTAATCCCTTCTTCTCCCGTGGTTCCTTTTGATGATCCGACTCTTTTATTTACTAATGCCGGAATGAATCAGTTTAAGGACGTTTTTTTAGGAAAAAGCGCAAGGGATTATAAACGTGCGGCCAGCAGTCAAAAATGCGTTAGAGTAGGTGGCAAACATAACGATTTAGAAAATGTGGGCCATACTTCCCGTCACCTAACTTTTTTTGAAATGGTGGGGAACTTTTCTTTCGGAGATTATTTTAAAGAAGAAGCCATCCGTTTTGCTTGGGAAGTAGCTACAAAAAGTTTTGAGCTCGATCCGGACAAAATTTGGCCGACAGTATTTCGTGAAGATGATGAGGCGTTTGAGATCTGGCGCAAATATGTTCCTGCCGATCGTATAACCCGCTTCGATGAAAAAGATAATTTTTGGGCCATGGGTGAAACGGGTCCTTGCGGACCTTGTTCCGAACTTCTCTATGATCGCGGCGAAAAATTTGGTTCAGCTAAAAAACCGATTGAAGATACTTCGGGCGAGAGATTTCTAGAGTTTTGGAATCTCGTGTTTATGCAATATAACCGTGATAACGGTATTCTAAACCCCCTTCCTAAACCTTCCATAGATACCGGTGCGGGCCTTGAAAGAATTGTGAGTTTGAAAATGGGTGTCGATTCCCTTTTTGAAACCGACATCTTAAAATCGCTCATTTTAAAAACCGAAGAAGTCTTAAAAGTTCCCTACAAAAATGATGATAAAGCAGCCGCATTTAAAGTGATTGCGGACCATCTTCGTTGCTTAAGCTTTGCGATTGCAGATGGAGTTCAACCTTCAAACGTCGATCGTGGATATGTTTTAAGAAAAGTATTGAGAAGAGCCGTACGTTACGGAAGACAGCTTGGAGCTGAAAAGCCTTTCCTAGGCTTGATATTCCCAGAGCTTTTGACGCAAATGGGTGATGATTATCCAGAACTCAAGAAAAGTGAAAAGCGAATCTTAGAAATTTTAGAAGGTGAAGAAGAAGCCTTCTTAAAAACGTTAAAACGGGGCGGAAATCTTCTAAACCAGATTGTAGAAACTTCTAAAAGTTCCGGAATTATCAAAGGTGACGAAGCTTTTAAGCTAAAAGATACTTATGGCCTTCCTCTTGAAGAAATACTATTGATCGCAAGAGATTTTAAATTGAAAGTGGATCTTGATCGTTTTGAAAAACTGGAAGAAGAAGCGAAAGAAAAATCCAGAGCCTCGAGAGCGTCAACAAAACAGCTTGCTGAGCAAAATCTCTTTGAGAATATGGCTACAACTCGGTTCCTCGGCTATCAAGAACTTGCTTCCCCTGCAAAAGTGATTGCTTTATTGAAAGAAGGCGCGTTTGAAGAGGCTTT
The DNA here is from genome assembly GCA_020051235.1 of Parachlamydiales bacterium. Lineage (GTDB taxonomy): Bacteria > Chlamydiota > Chlamydiia > Chlamydiales > Parachlamydiaceae > CAZABG01. Next base: position 5,554 of record JAGVJG010000031.1, read on the forward strand.
GCAGGAAGGCGATGAAGGAACGGTTATTCTTGATCAAACCCCCTTCTATGCTGAAATGGGCGGTCAAGTCGGTGATAAAGGAAGTCTCTCTAGCGATACTTCTAGTTTTATTGTTTCTGATACGAGATCTCCTTTTAAAGGAATTGTCGCGCATATCGGTAAAGTGAACAAAGGCAGTTTAAAAGTGGGTGATGAGCTCACGGCTCAAGTCGATCACAACCGTAGAGAAAAAATTGCTTCCAACCACACGGCAACGCACCTTCTTCATTGGGCGCTTTTTAAAGTGCTTGGCGAACATATTAAACAAGCGGGATCGGTAGTTGATAGCGATCGTCTTCGTTTTGATTTTAGCCATCATAAACCTTTATCACCGGAAGAAATTCGCTCGATTGAAGATTTGGTGAACGAGGAAGTGAGACGCAATCGTAAAGTCAAAGTTTACGAGCTATCTTATGATGAAGCTTCAAAGCGTCCCGATATTAAACAGTTCTTCGGGGAAAAATATGGTGCCAAAGTTCGGGTCATAGATATTGAAGAATCAAAAGAGCTTTGTGGAGGAACTCACCTACAAGAGCTAGGGTCCATCGGTTTATTCAAAATCGTTAAGGAAGGATCGATTGCAGCGGGCGTACGTCGTATTGAAGCGGTAACCGGAGCAAAAGCAATAGATGAAGTAAGACTTACGGAAGATGCGCTTGATAAAGTAGCGGCAAAATTAAAAACCGATCCTGCAAAATTAGAAGAGCGTCTTGATAAACTTCTCGATGAGCAAAAGACGTTAAATGAGATCATCAAGAAGTTTAAAAAAGACAAGCTCGATGTTTTGGCAAAAGAGCTTGTCGAAAAGAAAGAGACGGTTAAAGGGGCTTCTATATTAGTGGCTCAGACTAAATTAGATAGCGACGACTTAAAACTCTTAAGCGACCAGCTCTTTTCACAATTTGATGTTGTTGCCCTCGCAAATGACGCAGAGGGTCGTCCTTCTATTTTAATCAGAGTAAAGCCCAATCAAATTGTAAACTTTGATGCGGGTAAATTAATTAAAGCAGTGGCACCTATTATAGAAGGAAGCGGCGGCGGAAAAGCTGAATCTGCGCAAGCGGGTGGAAAAAATGTAGCTAAACTAGGGGAAGCCCTTGAGGAAGTCAAGCGGCTCATTCGGGGATGAACACGATTGCATCGCCTCAAACGGAGGCGTTTTATAAAGCGCTTACTCAAAACAAATCTCTTTTAATTGAAGAGCTTTGGAATAGTCCTAAAGCGGCGCTTTTAGCTGTAGCGGCTGAAGCTACAAAAAAAAATGTCATCATTTTATCGGGGCAGTCGACCGAAGAACTTAAACTGTTCCACGACTTTGCTTTTTTCACGAATATTCGTGTGGTTGACTTTCCGGCTTGGGAAACATTGCCCAATGAAGAGATCGCTCCGAGTCCCGATATTGTGGGAGAAAGGTATCAGGTTTTAAAAGATCTTCTGAAGGGAAATGCCATCATCCTTTCATCTTTACAAGCTTGCCTTCAAAAGTTAATTCCTCCCGATGAGTTTTATCCTCTAAATCTAGAAATTAAAGTAGGTACGTCCCTTTCTTTTGATCAGTTTCAACAAGAGCTGAACAAAATGGGATATCGTAAAAACGCCATTGCTTCAGACAAAGGAGAATATGCGGTTCGTGGAGGCATCATTGATGTATTTCCCGTTTCTTCTCCAGATCCTTTTCGAATAGAGTTCTTTGGAGACGAAGTCGCTTCGATTCGAATTTACGATCCCATCGGTCAAAAGTCGGTTAAACCGGTCGATAAAATCGATTTCACTCCAGCCCTAGAACTTGAAATGATTCGGCGAGATGATAAATTAGCCACCCTTTTTGATTATTTAGGGCCCGATACGCTGGTTGTATTGGATGATTTATTGGCGCTTGAAGATAGATGGGCAACTTTAAAAACGATCCTTCCTCAAAACCTCTCAAGCTTTATGTCCTTGGATGAGCTTTTTAAGGTAATCAAGCCTCTTCAAAAGATATTTCTTACCGCTCATCCTATAGAAGAATTGTCCCAGATTCATCTTCTTGAAAAGGGGCAGAAATATTATTCAAATGAAGAAATTTTAACTCCTATTCGTTTTGAAATTTTCAATCAAAGCTTTGAAGCCGATCGTTTCAAACACCCTTTTCTTCCTGTTGTAGATTTTCTCTTTGAAGAGGAAGCGGTGTCGGCAAATGAGATTTTAGATAAAGTAGTGAAGTTAACGCCCTTTAATCTACACTTTTTGACTCAAAGCGATTCTGAAAAAGAAAATCTCCTCCGCCAGTTAGAGGGCATACCTCTTCCTCCTCACACCCACTTTGATACAGGGTATTTATCTTCTGGCTTTGTAATGCCTGATCAAAAACTGTTAGTTTTACCTTTCACAGAACTTACTCATCGCTACAAGATTCGTCGTCAGAAACTACGTTCTACCTATCACGTTCCTGCAGCTGAAATGTTTGATTTATTGCCGGGTGAAATGGTTGTTCATTTTCACAATGGCATAGGAAAATTCCTGGGAATTGAAAAAAGGCCCAATATCGATAATCAAATAGCTGAATTTTTTGTCATTGAATACGCCGACCAAGCAAAGCTATTTGTTCCTTTAAACCAAGCTCACCTTATATCAAAATATATTGGTTCTGCTGAAATCATTCCTGAAAGGCATAAGCTGGGTTCTAATCGATGGAAAATTCAAAAAGAGAAGACTCAAAAAGCCCTCGTTAACTATGCCTCTGATCTTTTAAAAGTTTATGCTCAAAGAGAGATGAAGGGAGGATTTGCCTTTCTAGAAGACTCTCACGATATGAAAAGTTTTGAAGATGAGTTTCCCTTTTCAGAAACGGAAGATCAGTTAAGTGCCATTAGCGCCATTCGTCAAGATATGATCTCTCCTAAAGCCATGGATCGCTTGGTTTGCGGCGATGTGGGCTATGGTAAAACAGAAGTGGCCATGCGAGCGGCTTTTAAAGCGGTTGTGGATGGCGGAAAACAAGTAGCTGTGTTAGTTCCTACTACTGTTTTAGCCATGCAACACTATGAAAATTTTGTAAGCCGTATGGCCAATTTTCCTATTCGCATTGGCGTTTTATCTCGTTTTCGAACAGCCAAAGAGATTCGAGAGACTTTGAAACAAGTGGCATCAGGCGCCATCGATATTTTAATTGGGACTCACCGAATTATTTCTGAAGATGTCATTTTTAAAGATCTGGGCCTCATCATTATTGACGAAGAGCAGCGTTTTGGCGTTAAAGCAAAAGAGCATTTAAAGAAGATCAAAACTGGCGTTGATTGTGTCACTCTAAGTGCGACCCCTATTCCTCGTACACTCTACATGTCATTGATGGGTGCACGGGATATGTCGGTCATTGCCACTCCACCCCAAGATCGTCTCCCAATTAAAACCATTATTACCGAGCCGACCGACGAAACCATTAAGACGGCTCTGTTGCGAGAATTATCTAGAGGCGGCCAAGCCTACATTATTCATAATCGAGTGGAATCGATCTTCTCGGTTTTAGATCGCATTAAAAAGCTGCTTCCTCAAGCTCGTGTGGTTGTAGGTCACGGCCAAATGAGCTCTCAAGAAATCGATGAGGTATTTCACGCTTTCAAAAGTGGAAGAGCAGACATCCTAATCGCCACCACCATCGTCGAAAATGGAATCGATATCCCGAATGCGAATACCATCTTAATTGATCGCGCCGATACGTTTGGTCTAGCCGATCTTTATCAGTTAAGAGGGCGCGTGGGACGATGGAACCGTAGAGCCTATTCATACTTCTTAGTTCCTAATACTCGCACGATGAACGAAATCACTCGCAAACGCTTACATGCGCTTGCCGAAGCTTCCGGGTATGGTGGCGGTATGAAAGTGGCGATGCGCGATCTCGAAATTCGCGGTGCCGGAGACATCCTCGGATACGAACAGTCGGGTCACGTATCCACTATTGGATTCCACCTCTATTGCAAGCTGCTTAAACGAACCGTTCAAACTTTGATGGGTAAACTTCCCTCCGTTATTTCCGATACAAAACTCGACTTGCCCGTCGACGCGCGTCTACCGGACACCTACATCCCCGAAATATCTCTTCGTATGGAAATCTATCAACGGCTAGGGGAAACACTTGCTTACTCCGATGTCGACACCCTCTTTGAAGAACTTAAAGATCGATTCGGTAAATTACCTAAACCGGCCCAATGGCTCTATCATTTCTCGCGCCTGCGCATATTTACCTCCCTCAACGGTTTTGTTCAAATCAAAGCCGACAAAAACATCCTTTATGCCGAACAGCAAAAAGGAGAGGGTACTGTCGCGAAGAAAATGCTATTCAAACTTCCGTCCGATCCAAAGGAATTCGAGGAGCGAATGATCCAGCTCCTTACGAAAGAATTCCGGGTAACCCTTCCAAAGAAATAACAACAAAACAGGATACCTTTAAGCATAGCTTAAAGGTATCTAGGATCCGCCTAACGGCGGGCAAGATCGGCCCAATGGCCGGCAGGATAGGAGTAACTTGATAATGTACTATAACTTACCAAGTTTTTATCCTGCAGGCCTTAAGGCCTATCTTGCCCCGCCGATAGGCGGGATCCTATATCTATTAAGCACATGCTTAATAGATCCTGTTTTGTGGTTTTTCATTAGTGTTTTTGGTATATCGAGGAGATGGAAGGAAACGATAGAGGACGTCAGGCGCTAGAGGAGTGGCAGAAGGCGATTAAAGCGAGTGGCTACGATGCGGACTTTGCTCATAGCGTTTCGTTGTATCGTCCCCATCTTTCCAAAGAGTTAAAAGCGTTTGGGGATAAAGTGGTTCAAGAGCTTGAGCCTCTTGTTCAAGAGAACAATTTAGCCGGAAATTTACCGAGGCTTGAAAAGTACGATGGGATTGGGGAGCCGGTAGATGAAGTGGTTCATCATCCTAGCTATGAGCAGGCCGGTAATATTATCTATGGATCTAAGTTGCTTGAACGTCTTTCTAAGACGGGCGGCCTTTTAGACGCCCTTTCTTTCATGTATTTATCATCACAGGCGGGAGAAGCGGGACACAATTGCCCTTTGGCCTGCTCGGCAGGAATTATTCGCGTTCTTCAGAAAGTAAAAAATGTGCCCAATACTGAGCTCTTCATTAAAAAACTCATCGATTCAAGCTATACCACCAACTTCACGGGAGCTCAATTCATAACAGAAGTGCAGGGCGGCTCGGACGTAGGTTTAAATGCGACTCAAGCGCATCAAGATGAGAAAGGAAATTGGAGAATCAAAGGGGAGAAATGGTTTTGCTCAAATGCCGATGCAGAATTAATTTTGCTGACCGCTCGATTTGATCCCAAGCTAGAAGGAACGAAAGGACTTGGTTTATTTTTAGTTCCTAAAACCGTTGAAGGAAAGCCCAACTCCTATCGTCTTCGTCGATTGAAAGACAAGATTGGAACTCGCTCGATGGCTTCTTCAGAAATCGATTTTAATGACGCGATTGCCTATCCCGTAGGAGAGTTAAAAGACGGCTTTAAGTTGATGATGGAGAACGTGCTTCATATATCACGCCTTTTTAATACTTTCTGTGTGCTGGGGATGGTTAAAAGAGCTTATGTCGTCGCTTCTGAATATGCCAAACATCGAGTCGCCTTCGGTCATCCCATTGTTGAATATCCTTTAGTCCAAGAAAATCTTAGCGAAATTCGATCGGAGAATTCAGCGCTCTTAGCTTCCATTTTTAGTGTGGCCGACCTGCAAGATCAACTCGATAAAGACCCCAAAGAAGAGCAAAAACTGCTTCTAAGACTACTTGCAAACCTTAATAAGTATATTTCAGCCTTATGGTCAGTCAATCATCTCCACCATGCTCTCGATGTTCTCGCTGGCAATGGAGCTATTGAAAGTTTCTCTCCCATCCCTCGTCTGCTTCGAGATGCGATCGTTTGTGAAAATTGGGAAGGCACGCACAATACTCTTCGCATGCAAATCCTAAAGGACATATCCAAGTATAAAGTGGATCAAATTTTCATCAATCACCTCAATCCCACGCATCCCGCATTAAAAAAGGGTCTGGAAAAATTAAAAGAGACACTAAAAGATATTGAAAATCCCCTTGCCATCAAATCTATCGTCGATCAAATGGCGATCCTTTATGCCGCCACTCAACTTGAAAAGGAAGCAAAAACCTCTACCTCAAAACAAAATCAATTCGAATACTTCCTACACCTTCATTTTGAAAAACAACCCGACGTCCTCACCCTCATCAAGAGCATCAGCTCAAACTAGCCTTAAGAACAAAAAAGTAATACATAGCAAGTTTCTTTGTGTCTTTGAGTTAAAAAATTAAACGCAAAGGCGCAAAGACGCAAAGAGTGTCATTGCTCATTAGTAAGATAAAAAATTACTGCGAAGCTAGTCTCTTCGCGCCTTTGCGTCTTTGCGTTAAAATAAAAAATTAAACACAAAGTCAATACGAGAGAACTCTTTGTGACCGGTATATTAACTAGGTTTTTCGAGTTTCTTGCGAGGGCCGCGGAAGACTCCTTTAGGGGATTTTTCAATTGCTTTTTCAAAGTGATGAACGATCTTGACCCCTAATTCCACATGATTGGCGCTATGACTTTGCAAAACAGCAGTCGATGATTTTTTGGTTTTAATTCCATCCGGAACCATGGGCAGATCTGATATCAGCAGAAGGGCCCCAAGTGGAAGTTTGTAATAGTAGGAAGCGGTAAATAAAGTGGCGCATTCCATCTCGATCGATTGAGGACGGCAGATTCTGAGCTGATCTTTAAAATGCTCGTTAAATTCCCAGAATCTTTTGTTGGTTGTCCAGGTTATACCGATGTGATGAGTAAGTTTTTCTGTTTCTAAGATGTTAAACACGCTTTTTTGCATCATAAAGTTGGCCATGGAGGGAACCACAGGGGGGAAATAGAAGTCCGAAGTCCCTTCAGCCCGAATGGAGGCAACCGGTACAAAATAATCTCCCACAGTGTAGTGTTTTCTCAAACCTCCACACATTCCTAGTAAAAGAACTCCTTTAATAGGTAAGTGAGCAATTAAATCGGTGACAAGGGCGGCAGCCGGCGATCCGATTTTAAAATCAAGAATGGTGATTTTTTCGGAAGGACTATGGGCGACTTTAAACATCGACCCTTCACTTACAGGGATGTCGCGCGATTCAGAAAAATATTTGACATACGCGGGAAAGTTCGTCAAAAGGATGAAAGGTTGAAACTCATCACTCGGAGAGCCCGAATATCTTTCAAGGGTGTCTTTTGCGATTTGCAATTCCATTTCGCCGATAGGCTCTGAAAACATTTCATGGTTCATGACCAGTCAAACTCCGTTTTTGATGTGCCGAATAAGCTGAATCCTTTTAGAGGCTTTGTCAAAGTGAAACTATGGTGGCATCGGGGACAGGTGATCTGCTTTTCCCATTCTTTTTTCCCTTTGATCCAAGGGGCTCTAGATTCAATAATATATTGACAGTTGGGACATTCATGATAGCCAAGATTAATATCCCATGTGTGAGTTCTGCCCTGATTCATATAGGAAATATTTGGTTAAATAGACGTCTAAAAAAACCCGGCGGCTTCTTTTTTGCATGAGGGGTTTCGAACGTATTGCCCCAGCCATTCAATTCATGCATTTCGCAACCCGTAATCCGATCGTTTTGTTCCTTTATTAAAGGTTGATCCCTTTTGTAATCTTGATACTCTTTGTCCCACATAGTTATTTTTATAACTTACCGGGGACAAAACCGCAATGAAAGCTCATATAGGGAGATTTCCTCTAGACAAACCAAGTAGGGTCTTGTTAGCATATTGCCTTAATTATAAAGGTTTATTATGGCACATGTGACCACCAATGATTGTAAAGCAGGAATGAAAGTGGTAATCGATGGTCAGCCTTACAGCGTGGTTTCAAATGAGTATATGAAACCGGGTAAAGGGCGCGCGATCAATCGTATCCGCATCAAACACCTCATTACAGGTAGAACGATTGAAAAAACTTACACTTCAGGCGATAGAATTGATCTCGCAGATGTAGAAGAAGTGTACATGAGAATGCTTTATAGAGAAGCTGACGGTGTAATCTTCATGAATGATAACAACTTTGAACAGTTGAAAATCATGAATGAAACCATTGGCGAAACGTCTCATTGGCTTCTTGAAGATTCCGTTTACGATATCGTGTTCTATAACGGCGAGCCTGTAACGGTTGAAGCGCCTACCTTCATGGAATTAAAAATTATCGAAACAATGCCTGGCGATCGTGGCAACACTGCTTCAGGTAGAGTGATGAAGCCTGCTAAATTAGAAACAGGGGCTTCCATTCAAATTCCTATTTTCGTTGATGAAGGGGAGAAAATTAAAGTCGACACGCGTACCGGTGACTACGTTTCCCGCGTCAATGACTAATTTTCTTAAAGATCGTGCAGCGATGCTAAAAGCTGCACGAGCCTTTTTTGATTCAAGAGGGGCATACGAAACCGATGTCCCCATTCTTTCTGAATCCGCTTCCGTCGATGCCCACATTGATTTGATTCCTGCTACTTTAAGTGGAACTAAAACTTATTATCTTCACTCTTCCCCTGAATATGGAATGAAGCGCCTTCTTTCTGAAGGGTCCGGCGATATTTATCAAATTTCTCACGTCTTCAGAGATGGGGAGTTCAGTCAAAAACATCGTCCTGAATTTATGATGGCGGAATGGTATAGACTGGGCTTTACCTTTCAACAGATCATTGATGAGACGCTTGATTTCATCAGCTTGTTTTTAGGGTCTTTGAAGGCAGAGCAATTAACCTATGAAGAGACGTTTAAGAGGTTTCTAAATATCGATCCATTTAATGACGATCTCTATTCTCATATAATTAAAAACGGCATCGATCCTTATCCCGGCTTAAAAGAAGAGGGACGAGATGGACAATTAAACGTTTTACTCTCTCATTTAATAGAGCCTAAGCTGGGACAAAATTCTCTATTTGTTTTGTCTCATTATCCTGCTTCTCAAGCGGCTCTCGCAAAAACCGTAACACTAAATAAAAATCTCGTCGCTGAGCGTTTTGAAGTCTATTATAACGGAATCGAGCTTGCTAATGGCTATCATGAATTGACCCATGCAGAAGAGCAAGAAAAGCGTTTTCATGAAGCCAATCTTGAAAGAGAAAAAATGGGTAAAAAACCCCTTCCCCTCGACTATGCCTTTCTTTCCGCTCTCAAGAAAGGGCTGCCACCTTCCTGCGGCGTTGCAGTCGGTTTTGATCGTCTTATGATGCTAAGGCATCAGACTCAAAATCTTAAGTCCATCCTCCCTATTGACGATTATTAAGATCCTTCAAAAAATCTTATTTTTTTTGACCCTCAGCCAGTCTTAAGCGGATAATTGTTAATAAGAGAGGGCACTACTATGGTTAGTTTTCTATCTGATCTTAATAAAAATTTAGACCGCATCGAAAAGAAACGCGAGGTCATCATTGATAGATCGACTTTGGAAGTAAAGCGAGTATCCGAAAGAAGCTTTTTCTCAAATGCTAAAGACATTGTTAAAAAGAATTTCAAAGCTAGAAAGGTAGATACAAAAACCGCTCCTAAAAGAATCACTCCAGATGTCAGGAAGCAATTAGACAATGAACATGCACTCTCTAGACTCAGAAGTTTTGGTGAATATTGGTCAAAAAAACATGATAAAGTACAGATTTTGTCTAATAACGTTACAAATTTAAAAGATGAAAAAACTCAACTAGAAAACACAGTCGCTCGTTTAAAGAAATTTAGAGATCAATTGGGGAAAGATAAATTAAACGTAAAAGGTATTAGTGATGTAACTAGAAATGATGAAGAGGCTTTTAATACATTGTGTGATGCCATTACAGAACTACAAAGAAAAATACAGTTGATAAGTAAAATTGATAAATTAGAATCAATGGATTTTGAAGATGCTTTTGAATTGTATAAAGATAAACCCACCGTCTTTAAAGAATCTCCAGAAAAGATGTCTATTCTTAAAAAGGCGTTGATTGCTCGCTTAGACCGATTCTATAAAGTTATTGAATTAAGGAATGGCTCTATTGATCAATTAAGATCGGAAGTAGGTAAAAATTGGGATAGTAATAAAGTTGACTGGCTGTTCAAACAAATTGGCGGTAGAAATGAAGAATTTAATGAATTTCGAAAAATACTTTTAGATATATCAAATACTGCACAAAAAAATAATGATTCAGAACTTAAAGATTTGGCAGATAATTTTCTCGAGAAAATTAGTAAAGATGAGACAAATGAAGCTAACAGTGTTGATAGTCGAACCGCTCCCACAGCAGAAAGAATGGTAGTGGATAAACTTAAAGAAATGGAAAGAAAAATCCTAAGACCTCGTAAATATTCTATCGAGGAAGAGTTAAGTATATCCAATGAAGTAAAAAAATATGAGCAGACCCTCGCTTGGTTTAATAATTTAGAAATGCGAGAAGGCAAAAACCCCATTGAAACAGTAAAAATTGATGAATCTAAGTTTCCTCTAGCTGCAATGGCGCAGAGGGGATCTAGCCTTTTAGATACAGAGAAAGCTCATAAGCTTTTATTTGAAAAAATGAATAAAAAAGATGATTGGGAAGGTTTTCAAAAGCATTATATCGAATTGTTTAGCAGAGACCCTGTTGAATCTGAATTCCGAAAATTAGTTACTGTTGAAAATGTTCAAAAACTGCGTGATAGGATTAAAGAAATTAAATTGTTGAAAAACGCACTAGAAGAGAAAAGAACTTTCTTATCGACTCTTGTTCCCGATTCTTCTTTAGAAATGATTTCCGAACATGATTTAAGAATGAGATATAGTAAATCTAAAGCAACACTAGAGCAACTGCGTAAAGTTGAAGAGCCTGATGAGCAAGTTTTAACTGCTTTTGTAGATACTGCTGAACAGGTTCAAATATATGGCTTAACCGTCAATAACTCCGAACTCAATAACAAAAGAAATGAAGCTCTGAAAAGTGTTGAAGAATTAAAGTTTCAATTAAGTCAGTCAAGAGAGCTCATGAAACAAGAAGCTGATAAATTAGGAAGAAACACGGTAAGGGAGCTGCAAGGGGAGCTCGATGCCATTTATCAGGACAAAGACTATTAGTTTTTGAATCGTTGGACGATCGGAAATTTTCTTCCCACTGAAAATGATTTTGAGGAGACACGCAATCCCGGTGGGGCTTGTCTGCGTTTATATTCAGCATTATAAATTCTATCAATGATGCTTTTAACAACCGCGATGTCGATGTTTGAATTCTTTGCGATATCGGCGGGGGTTTCATTTCTTTCGACATAGGCTTCGAGCACTTGATCGATAATGGGATAAGGGGGAAGGCTATCACTATCTTTTTGATTCGGTCTTAGTTCGGCAGAAGGAGGTTTTTCAATCGTTGAAGCAGGAATTAGGATTTTATCTCGATTGATAAAACGTGCAAGTTCATAAACTTTTGCTTTCGATACATCTGCAATGACTGAAAGGCCCCCCGTAAGGTCTCCATATAAAGTTGAATAGCCCATGGCAAGTTCACTTTTATTACCTGTTGATAAGACAATGTAGCCAAATTTATTTGAGAGAGCCATGAGGATGACCCCTCTCATACGCGCCTGTAAATTTTCTTCTGTCACGTCAGGGGCTTTGTTTTCAAAACTAGGCGTCAATAAATCTAGAAATGCTTGGTAGGGCTTTTCAATAGGAATAGTTTTTAATTCTATGCCTAAGGCGCTTGCAAGATCTTGTGCATCTTTTTTGCTGCCTTGAGAGGAATAACGAGAGGGCATGGAAACCCCAATCACATTTTCACTACCTAAAGCTTGAACTGCAATGGCAGCAACCACGGCAGAATCAATACCACCTGATAGACCGAGACAAGCTTTTTTAAAGCCTGATTTATAAAAATAGTCTCTTACACCCATCACAAGGGCTTGATAAAGATCTTCAATAGGATCAACAGAAGGGATATTTTTAGGAATAAAATCTTCTATAGTTTCGATGGCTTCTTGAAAACCAGGAAGACGTGTAACAAGTTCCCCATTTTGGTCTACCACTAGACTGTTACCGTCAAAAAGAATGCTGTCATTTCCGCCCACTTGATTCACCAATATGAGAGGGGCGTTTAATGTTTTGGCTGCCTTTTGAACTACTTTTAAACGGGCATTATACTTTTGTTGGTTGTAAGGAGATGCCGATAAATTTAATACAAGATCGGCCTTTAATTCTTTTATTAAAGTCACGGGATCGATCTGATAGCGAGTTTCGTTAACAAGTTCCGAATGATGCCATAAATCTTCACAGATCGTAATCGCTACTTTTTTTCCGAAAATTTCATAAATTTTAAACTCTGAACCGGATTCAAAATACCGTTTTTCATCAAAAACATCATAAGTGGGGAGGAGCATTTTGTCTTGATAGCCGATCAACTTGCCATCTTTGATAAGAGCCGCCGAATTATGTAGAGGTTTTTCACCTTTATCATTATTCCTTCTTGGAAGACCAATTATAGCTACAATGCCTTTAGTGGAAGGAAGGATGTTATTTAAAGTCTTTTCCGCCTGTTCAATGAAATCTCGGTGTAATAGAAGATCTTCGGGAGGATAGCCGCATATTACAAGCTCTGAAAATAATATGAGATCACTACCCGAATTTTTGGCAGCTTCGATCGCTTGAACGATTTTCCTTTCGTTCCCTGAAAAATCACCAATGGTAGGGTTTAGCTGCGCGAGTGTTATCTTCATTAACTTCCAAAATCATCTAATACTATACTTTCACGTGGAACGCCATAATCATCTAACAATTTTAAGACGCTTTTATTGTGCATCGGAGGGCCGCAGACGTAAAAGAGCGCATCTTCGGGGTTTTCCATTTTCTTAAGTTTCCCGAGCTCAAAGGCTTTGAAGAGAAAATTCGTTTTAAGAGGGTCTTTGGCGGGCCATCCCGAGGCGATATCGTCCGGAAGGGGCTCGGATAGAACAAGATTGTAATCAAAATGGGGGTGCTCTTTTGCAAGATCCTCATACTCTTTTTGATAGATATTTTCTTTCATGGATCGCGCGCCATACCACATCGAGACTCTTCGTGACGTTTTTTCGGTATTGAAGAGATGTAGAATATGACTACGGCCAAAGGAAGAACCCGCGCCACCGATTAAGAAAATTAGATCTCTTTGATCGGTAATCATAAACGATTCGCCATAAGGTCCCGATAATTTGACCGTATCACCTTCTTTTAGGCCAAAGGTGTAACTCGAGCAAATTCCCCAGGGAATATTTTCAGCAATTTTTCCGCCAATGAAAGGAGGGGTGGCTATACGTATGTTAAAAATAAGTTTTCGACCCTCCGCCGGAAAAGAGGCCATTGAATAGGCGCGGATGATTTCATTCGGCTCTTTTGGCAGATATTCAAAGTTGAGTTCACGGTTGAAAAGATTATATTTTTCCCAATCGCTGTAGAAAATAGGATCCATCGTTTGTTTCCAATCAGCCGTATTGGTTCGAAAGGGAGGGACATGAAATTGCAAATAGCCGCCCGATTTATAAGGAACTTCTGCGCCTTCAGGAAGCATAACCACAAGTTCTTTAATGAAGGTGGCAACGTTTTCATTACTAACAACGGTTGCTTCCCAAACTTTTACGCCCAAAGCATGTTCATCAACGTGAACGCCTAAATCGTGCTTTACCTTTGTCTGGCAAGAAAGGCGCCAGCCGTCTTTTAACTGCTTTTTAGAAAATGTCGCTTTGTCGGTTTCAAGAGGCTCGGTGACTCCTTCAACGACTTGAACACGGCATTGTTTGCAGGTGGCTTTGCCCCCGCAAGGTGAAGGAATCGGGATGCCATGCGAACTGAGAGTCTGTAATAGGGTCGAACCGGCGTCGGTATCAAAGGAAAGTTCGGGATCATGATTTACATCGATATGGACTTTTTCAGTAGAAACGAGCTTCGCTTTTGTAAATAAAATTAGACCCGCAAGGCCTACGCCAATCGAGACAAAAGCTATCGTCGCATATATCGTTAGTATTAGGGGATCCATGTAAATAATTTACTTACATAAAGGTTATTGCAAAAGGATTTTCCGTGCCCGTGCCCGCGTAAAGTGCCCGTGCCCGATTCCCGTTAAACTACGGTCTCCACCTGTTTTTTACCACTGAGCACACTGAGACCACTGAGATTTTATGAGAGCGGTGAGATTTATGCTTCATACTCACTGCTCTCATTATCTCTCTGTGGTCTCAGTGTGCTCAGTGGTAAAAATTTTAAGGTACTTCCAAAGTTCAACGGGAATCGGGCACGGGGCACGCACGCGGGCACGGGCACGGCAGCTTCAATTTTAAATCCCCCCATAGTATACTTAACATTTTCCATTGGAGATTTTCATGAAAGGTCAACTCGAAATCCACAGTCAAAACATTCTTCCAATAATCAAAAAATGGCTCTATTCCGACAAAGACATCTTCGTTCGCGAATTAGTATCCAATAGCTGCGATGCTTGCCAAAAGGTCAAGTTTTTGCGCGATCAAGGCAAAGTTGAAGCTAAAGACGAAGATTTTCGAATCGATGTCAAAATTGATAAAGACAAAAAGACGATCACCTTCTCTGATAATGGCGTAGGAATGGACGCGGAAGAAGTGCAAAAATACATTGCACAGATTGCCTTTTCGGGAGCCGAAGATTTCGTAGCTCAATATCAGACGGGCAATGAAAAGGATCAGTTTATTGGCCATTTCGGTTTAGGTTTTTATTCCGCTTATATGGTGGCGGGTAAAGTGGAAATCGACACTCTTTCCTATAAAGAAGGGGCAGAGCCGGTTTTATGGATTAACGATGGCTCGGCGGAATACACTTTAGAAAAAGGTAGTCGTACTTCGCGAGGAACCGATATCACCCTTTTTGTAAACGCGGATAGTGAAGATTATTTAGAAGACTCAAAGCTTAGATCGATTCTTAAAAAATATTGTTCGTTCCTGCCCTATCCCATTTATTTTAACGACAGCCGAATCAATCCTGATGAGCCTCTTTGGATTAAAAATCCTTCCAACTGCACGGAAAAAGATTACTTAGATTTTTACAAAAAGATTGAGCCGTTTGCGGAAGATCCTCTTTTCTGGATCCATTTAAATGTTGATTATCCTTTCCATTTGAAGGGGATTCTTTATTTCCCGAAGATGAAACGTGATCTCGACTTAAACAAGTCGACCATTCAACTCTATTCAAACCGTGTTTTTGTTTCCGATAACTGCAAAGATATTGTTCCTGATTATTTGATGGCATTAAGAGGGGTGATTGACAGCCCTGACATTCCATTGAACGTCTCTAGAAGCTATCTTCAAATGGATAAAACGGTCCGTCAACTTTCTAGCCATATATCTAAAAAAGTTTCAGACAGCTTAACGGTTTTATTTAAAACGGATCGTGAAAAGTACGAGAAAACGTGGGAAGATATTTCAACCTTTGTAAAGCTCGGCGCCGTTCAAGATGATAAATTCTACGAGAAGATGAAAGAGATCTTTCTCTTTAAATCAATCAATGGAAACTATTTAACCCTTCCCGAGCTCCTTGAAAAAGGAAAAGAAAAGATTTACTACTCGATTCACGGAGAAGAAAGCGAAGCGCTAAAAGGGCTCTATAAAGATAAAGAGATCGTGATCTGCAAAAATCCGATTGATCCCTACTTTATTGCTTCAATTGAAAAACATAATGAGTCTGTTCAATTTAAAAGGGTCGATTCCGATGTGGAAGAGCATTTAATCGATGCTGAGAAGGAAAAGACCGTTATAGATGAAAACGGGAAAACCGAAGCCGCTCATTTAGCCGATTTTGTTCGTTCGGTTGTTAAAGATCCTCAAATCGAAGTCGAAGCCAAAAGCCTTAAAACAAACGATATTCCCTGTTTGATAGTGATGGATGAAAGTGAACGCCGGTTTAGGGATTACATGGCGCAGATGCATCCCGATGATTCAAAAGGAGCTTTAAAAGCGATGAAGCGAAAAATGGTGGTTAACACCAATTCTCCCTTAATGCAATCGATTAAAAAGCTAGAAACTTCAAATCCTCACCTTGCACAAAACCTTGTTCACGAAGTGTTTGATCTAGCTCTTATCTCGTCAAGAGAGATGGATGCGAATGATTTAAGAAACTTCCTGGGTCGTACACAAAATTTAATAGAGGAACTTGCGTCAATCGCCGCAAATAAATCATGAAATATTTAATTCTACTTTTAGCTGTTATTTCTCTAGGGGCCAAAGAACCGGATGCCGTTTATCTCACGTGGCAAAATGATCCTCAAACAACGATGATCATTCATTGGCTCACCCCCTTAGATATCAAACAAGAAGAAGTTCAGCTAAAAGAAGCGAGAAATGATGATTGGCATGTTTTAGAAGGTTCTTCTACTCCGATGCCTTTTAAAGGCCCTTATTTGATTCACTCGGTTGAAGCGATCGATTTAAAGCCTGACACCCTCTACAACTTTAAAATTGATAAGAAAGAATATTCTTTTAGAACCGCTCCCTCCCAACTGCCGATTTCTTTTATCGATGGAGGAGACGTTTATCGCTCGGGCATGAGAATTGTGCGCGATATGAATAGAGAAGCTGCAAGATTGAATCCGCTATTTGCCATTGTAGGCGGAGATCTTACTTATCCGAATAAACACGGTAAAATCCCTTATAAACCTTGGGTAGACTGGATTAAGGTTTGGTCGGAAACCATGATTGCCTCGGACGGTAGGATGATCCCGATGATTCCCGTAATAGGCAATCACGATGTCGATGTCAAAGAGCTTGCAACTCCACGAGAAGCGTCGATGTTTTATCATTTGTTTGCACTGCCTGAGGATAAAGGCTATCGAGTGCTTGATTTTGGACAATATTTAAGTCTTTTTTTACTCGATACGAACCACACCCACCCAATCGAAGGCTTACAAACCGAATGGTTAAGAGAAAATTTACTCAAGCGCTTTGATGTTCCAAATAAATTCGCATCCTATCACGTCCCGGCGTATCCTTCTCATCGTTCTTTTAACAATAAAGATGTCGAAAGAGTAAGAAAACATTTCGTTCCTGTTTTCGAAGAAGGAAAGTTGAAAGCCGCTTTTGAGCATCACGACCATCTTTATAAAAGAACTTATCCATTACTGCATGACATGCCTCATAGGGACGGCATTCTTTATATGGGGGATGGCGCGTGGGGAGTCGATCCGAGGTCTCCTAGAAAAGCGTGGTATTTAGCTGAAGCCATTGAAGATAACCACGTCATTTTAATAACAGTCGAAAAAGATCGCACAATTTATCGTGCGGTAAATGCTGACGGTGATACGATCGATCAGTATGTGCAGCCAAATCAAAATTAAGGGTGCGGGCATTCAAGGCCTTGCTTGCGCATGGACTTTAAAAGAGCATCACCCTGTTTTATTTGATACCTCAAATAAAGTAGGGGGTTGGATCCAAACTTTTCGCAATAACGAGTATTTATTTGAGGAAGGTCCTAGAGGATTTCGACCCAAAGGTAAAGGGCTTGCCACTTTACAGTTAATCAAAGAGCTGGGCTTAGAAAGTGAGTTAGTCGCTCCATCTGATAAGTCACACATTCGTTATATTTATCGAAATAATCGCTTAGAGCCTTTCCCAAACAAATTTAAAGATATTTTTTCTCCTCTAGGTTTCATTTTCTTTAAAGGGATCGTCAGTGATTTGATTAAACCCAAAAGGGATTATCAAACCCTTTTTGATTATTTTAATTATCGGTTTGGTTCAAGTTTTACGCATGAAATTCTAGATCCTGCCATTGCAGGAATCTATGCGGGTGATATCAAGCAGCTATCTTTTGCAGGTTGTTTTCCCGATATTGAAAAAGTGGCACGAGAAAATCGATCTCTTGTGCTGGGAATGCTCAAAAATAAAACTCCCAAAGATTCAAAATGGTCTCAATTCCCTCTATTATCGCTGAGAAATGGAATGTCTACTTTGATCGAAACGTTATCAAAACACTTTCCTATACATTTGAATCAAACTTGTGTTGCTGATATCGATTGTACACCTCCTCAAACGTCAAAAGCTTCTCTCATCGTCGTTAATTTAGGTTTCAAGGACGATGTCTTGAAAAGACCGGGTTTTGGTTATTTAGTTCCCAGTTATTTAAATGAACCGGTTTTAGGATGTGTTTTTGATTCGAATCTTTTTCCCGAACAAAACCTCACCTCAACTCAAACGCGTTTGACAATGATGCTTCGTTGGGATGAATATGACGATCTTATTTCTCTTGTACAAAATACCCTTTCACGCCATCTAAACATACAAAGGGATCCCGATTTTGTTCGAATTATCCAAGCTAGAAACGCGATCCCTCAATACTTTACCGCATTCGGTAAAGGCAATGGTGTAAATGACGCGATTTTTAATGGAATAGCGAAAGGCAGATCTTATGGGGATAGAGTCTATAAAGGATATATTACCTCAAGTTTTTAGCTATTTCGATTGTCGACAATTGGCAAGAATTGAAAGAGTTTGTCGTCTGTTTAAGGAAATGTCCAAAGAGGCCTGGAAAGATATATTTCTAAGAGATTTTGGCGAAAAAGGAAGTGATAAAGCTTATTATTTATCCTGGGCACGCACGTATGAAAGGATTCTTTTTTTTTCTGCTACCTACATAGAATCGCCCATTTCAAGAGCTCATTTAAATACAAATAACCGAAAGTTTTTTATCTATCAAAAAGAGAGATTTTCTCAATCTGAGGCTGTATTTGAAGATTCTCGATTAATGGTCTATAGCTATCCTAAAAGGAATTTACTCTTTAGCGAAGAGTTGAAGGATGATAGTTGTAGGCTCTTTACTCACAATAAAGATCTGATTATTGTTCAGCCTTCTTGCACCTATTATTATAGTGAAGAAAAAAAGGTATTGCACAAACTTCATCAAGCATTTGAGCAAATATTTTCCATAGATAATTTTTTTCTATTTAAGCACGGAAAAGAAGTTAAGGTATATTTTAAAAGCCCGTTTTCTTTTTTTCTTAAATTTAATGATATTGAAGAAGTAACTCAAATTAATGAGAAAGTGGTTTTAAGAGATAAAACAAATCATATGTTCATTTTTGATGAAAGCTATAGTTTTTATCATATTAGAGAGCCTTTTGTTCCCATTAATTATTATGGCAAGAACCGGTTTTGGGTATTAAATTGTTCTGGTTTGGTCGCTATATTTGATACTTTGAATGAAAGTTTAAGTTTTAAAAAAGGGGCACTACAAGCGGTTGTTAATGGAGTTGCCCTTTTAAGAAATAAAGAAGTCAGTGTAATTGATCTTTCAAATCGAACCGAAAAGACGATAAAGGGAATCAGCAGCCTAACTTTTTGTGATAAAGTGAACGATGATTATCTTTATTACAATGTCGATCGATTTTTTTTAGTTATATCTTCTACTGAGCAGATTTATCCTTTATTGAATATCGACTCGAGTTTTCATTTCATTGGTTGCGAAGTGAATTTGATTTTTTTCGCAAAGTTTTCAAATCCAACTTTAGAGTTCCGCTTTTTTAATAAAATGAATGGTAAGACCCAAGGTTATTCTATTCAAAGAAGAGACTTTGTTTTAATATCCACAGTCCTTTATGGAAATGAAATCGAAAGAACTAGAAATAATAGTTTAAGAATTAACTATGAAAAAAGAGCATTTATAATAAGCTTTATAATTCGCGATTTAGTGCCTGGTACTATCTTCTCGCAATCTTATTCTTACCGCTTTTAGTTTCAATTATTTAAGACTTGATTAAGTTTAAAAAAGAGTGGCGTTTGAAAGTTAACCCCCAGAAGGGGTACCATTAAGATATACGTGGTATTTTCTTTAGTACCTCGTTATTTAACCAAAGATAACCAAGTAGGCTCCGATGTTCGATAAATTCACGAACCGTGCAAAACAGGTGATCAAGCTAGCAAAGAAAGAAGCTCAGCGCTTAAATCACAACTACTTAGGAACAGAACACGTATTGCTTGGGCTTTTAAAGCTAGGTCAAGGGGTTGCCGTCAATGTACTTAGAAACCTCAATATTGACTTTGAAACCGTCAGAAATGAAGTAGAAAAGCTCGTTGGATACGGTCCTGAAATACAAGTTTATGGTGATCCTGCGCTCACCGGAAAGGTGAAAAAGGTTTTCGAGTACGCTAACGAAGAGGCAGCTAATTTAAACCACAACTATGTGGGAACTGAACACTTACTTTTAGGGTTACTTCGTCAAACGGATGGAGTTGCTGCACAAGTGCTTGAAAATCTGAATGTTAATTTAAAAGAAGTTCGGAAGGAAGTTCTTAAAGAACTCGAAACGTTTAACTTACAACTTCCTCCCATCGGCTCAAGTACAAATCAGCCACCCCCTTCTTCTTCAGCTTCTAAGGGACCTTCCGCTTATGGCGGGGATAAAGCTGGGTCTGCCCTTTCTAACGATAAAATGCCCGCTTTAAAAGCCTACGGCCACGATTTAACAGATATGGTCCGTGAAAACAAAATGGACCCCGTCGTAGGTAGAAAAGAAGAGGTTGAAAGGCTCATTCTCATTCTTTGCAGAAGAAGAAAGAATAACCCAGTACTCGTTGGGGAAGCAGGTGTTGGTAAAACTGCGATCGTAGAGGGCCTTGCTCAAGCGATTGTAAAAGGTGAAGTACCCGATAACTTACGTAAAAAAAGACTTATTACCCTTGACCTTCCTTTGATGATTGCCGGTACGAAGTATCGGGGTCAGTTCGAGGAAAGAATTAAAGCGGTAATGGATGAGATTAAGAAAAACGGAAACGTCCTTCTCTTCATCGACGAGCTCCATACTTTAGTGGGAGCGGGTGCGGCGGAAGGTGCAATCGATGCATCTAACATATTAAAACCCGCGCTTTCTAGAGGTGAAATTCAGTGTATCGGTGCAACAACGATCGATGAATACCGTAAACATATCGAAAAAGACGCGGCACTTGAAAGACGTTTCCAAAAAATCATGGTTCAACCGCCTTCAGTGGATGAAACAATCGAAATCTTGGGCGGCTTAAAACAAAAATACCAAGAGCACCACAAGTGCGTATACACCGATTCGGCTATCCGTGCGGCCGCCGTTTTATCTGACAGATACATTACCGGAAGGTTTTTGCCAGATAAGGCGATCGACCTTATCGACGAAGCAGGCGCGAAATCCCGTATATCGATGATGAATCAGCCGCAAGACTTAACGAAGTTTGAAGCGGAAGTGGAAGCCGTTCGTTTAGGAAAAGAAGAAGCGATTAGCAAGCAAGAGTATGAAAAAGCGGCAAAACTGCGCGATAAAGAAAAAACGCTTCGTGAATCTCTTCAAAAGCTGCGTGTAGAGTGGGAAAGCAATAAAGAAGAGCATGAGGTCATCGTTGAAGACGAAGATGTAGCTCAAGTCGTTGCAAAACAAACGGGCGTTCCTATCACTCGTTTAACGGAAGGTGAAACTCAAAAAGTTCTTAAAATGGAAGACAACCTCAAAACCCAAATCATTGGGCAAGAGGATGCGATTAAAACCATTGCGAGAGCGATTAGAAGATCACGCGCCAATATTAAAGACCCAAATAGGCCGATAGGTGCTTTCTTATTCCTAGGTCCTACCGGGGTGGGAAAAACCCTTCTCGCTAGGTTGCTAGCTATCCATCTATTTGGCGGCGAAGATGCGCTTATCCAAGTCGATATGTCCGAGTACATGGAAAAATTCGCAGTCAGCCGTATGACAGGATCGCCTCCTGGATATGTGGGACATGAAGAGGGCGGACAATTAACTGAACAAGTACGTCAACGTCCTTACTCGGTTGTGCTCTTTGATGAGATCGAAAAGGCACACCCTGATGTAATGGATATCCTTCTCCAAATTTTGGAAGAAGGCCGTCTTACTGACTCGTTTGGACGCAAAATCGACTTCCGAAACACCGTGATCATCATGACCTCTAACTTAGGGGCCGATTTGATCAAGAAACAAACGGAAATCGGTTTTAGTGCGGCGATCGAAGGCGTAATGGATTATGATCGAATTAAAGAGAAAATATTAAGCTCGGTCAAAAAACACTTTAAACCAGAGTTCTTAAACCGTTTAAATGATGTTGTCATCTTCCATCCTCTTAATAGAGAGCAGCTTCTTAAAGTTATTGAGCTTGAACTTAACAAGCTTACTAAACGGCTACAAGGAAGAGACGTTGAGCTTGAACTCGATGACTCGGCTAAAAACTTCCTCGTTGATAAAGGTTTCCAACCTGAAATGGGGGCAAGGCCTTTACGAAGAACGATCGAACAATACCTGGAAGATCCGCTCGCCGAGCTTCTCCTTCTTCACCCGGATGAAGGGCGTAAATCGCTCGTAACGGTGGAAGGCGATGAGCTTAAGATTATCGATAAAGAGGTACACCCTCTTCTAAAAGATAGCGCGAATAAGAAGGTTCCCGCCACATCAAGTCCATCTGAAAAAGCTTAAAATAAAAAGACCTCTCCCTTTTTGAAGGGGAGAGGTTATAATATAAATAAGTAGAGTTTGCTATTTGTTTGATTCGAGGATTTCTTGTTCCGCTACTTGAACAGCCTCTTCAAAGTCTTGATTGGCACTAATAACATCATCTAAAAACAAATCTTCTCGTAAATCTTCAGGTTTGTAGATGGTACCTTTTTCTAAGTTTTTGATTCTGCCTTCCATAATCTTTACCGCATTATCAACCTTATCAAAGGCTGCTTTTAGTAATCTATCGCCTGGGCCATTCTTCTTTAATTTACTTCTCAGATCATTCATGCGAGCTTTTTGCTCACTTCTAACATCATATTTACTTAAAGATGATCGTTGTTCTCCAGCAACCTTTTTAATGTTCGCAAGTCTAGCGTCTTCATCTACCTTACTTTTTTCTTCTAATCTCTGAGTGGTAGCTTCGTAATTTTTTAGCTGACTTTTTGCTTCATCGATGAGTGGATCAACAGATCTATTGTCGCTGCCATCTAGCAAGTAATTGCTAATTCTATTGCTAATAAGAGTTAAGCCTTCTCTCATCCTTGCAAATTCAGCTGATTTCTCTGGATTTAGCTTGCCGGGATCGCGCAAATTTATTTTTTTGATGGCTGCATCGAGTTTATCAACAACGCCACTTCGCTCTAGTTTTTTCATCTCCGCTTTACGATCGACTTTTTTATTCTCATTATTATCGGTCTTGGTGTCTTTATCGATTTTAGTTGCATCCTCTGCGGTCTTTAAGAGCTGCTGTGTAAACTGTTCGGTTGACACTTCCCTCGTTGCATTTTCGAAAGCCTCTTGCCTTATTTTAGCCTCTTTTTCTTTAGAAAATTTTTCTGGCTGATCTGCGAAACCGAATATCCGTAACGCAACGTTTTTGATGGAAGATAAAACAAAAGATCCAACTTCCAAAAGATTAGATATCCTTCCTTTTAATTCTTGTCCGGAAAAGAATTTAACCTGTGAGGTGTCCTTTGAAACTTGCTGTATAGCTCCATTTCCAGGAGAGGGCGGATTTGTTTTTTCAGGTTCTATATGAGCAGGTTGAGCCGCAGATGTGGATACAGTAGGACCCTGAGGAGCTTGTGCCATACTTCACCAATTATTATTTAAGTTTATTTCTTAACTTGAGGCTTTATTATAGGCTGCATTCCATTGTTCATTTAAAGCAGCCATTTTTTCGATAGTTCTTCCTTCTCTTTCTGGATCAAGAGGATTAAAAGATGAAATTAATTTATACATGTCAGAAATTATTCTATTTAATTCAATTGATTTTGAATCATTGGAATTAAGGTTTAAACCAGAAAGATCAGTTTTTCGATCTTCAATAGCGTCTTTGATGAATTTTAAAAAATTTTCATCTTGTGGAGAAAGTTTGGAGCTGCCTTTTTCCACTGATGTTGTTGGCGCAGGAGTTGCTGCAGGTGAAGCTGGAGTATTTGGTGCAGGTGTAGGTGAAGGATTAGTTTCTGATATTTGAGCATCAAATTGTTTTAAAATTTCTGCCGTTTTGTCTGCAACTTCTGAAGCTTCTGCTTCTTGATTTTGAATAGAAGGAGGTCTTGGAGGGCTACTTGGTCTTCTTGCAGTAAGATCTGCAATTTCTTGATCAGTAAGACCATATGCTTCTCCAACATCTTGAATAGTTTCTTTACGTTTTTGTTCTGTTACAGGTTTTGGAGCAGGTTCCGCAGCTTTTTTAGCGGTTGCTTTTAGACCCAAATCAACCCCGAACATTTCACCCGTATTTTGTATGTTTTCACGGCCCACCGCTTTCTGTTCAGGAGATAATTCTTTTTTTAAGCCGGGATTTTCAGAAAAGCCAAATATTCGAGAGGCGGTTGCAGCTATAGAAGATATAACAAAGGATCCCACAGCTA
>JAGVJG010000119.1 GCA_020051235.1 Parachlamydiales bacterium
TGAAGGTACTTCCAAAGTTTGACGGGAATCGGGCACGGGCACGCACACGGGCACGGGCGGGTTTTATCTTTCTACGATTATGCTTGAGAAAGGTTCCATTGTAACAGTCTTACCCATTTTCAAATTGTCGCCCGAATACAAGAACAATTTCCCGTAACCCTCCGGCAATTCAACCTGAATAGCATTTGCCGATGCATTGAACGCGATATACAAATTGTCTTTAGGAAACTCCAAAGCGATAAAGCGATCGTCTTCTTCCCATTTTGGCTCGTTGGCTTGAAGGCCGTGCCATGCGATATCTTCAGGAACGAAGAAATTATCCTCTGTTAGTGAAGGTTTGTGCTTACGAAGCTCTATCAATTTTTTTACATATGGTAAAAGAGGCGATTTTTCAAGTTTCGCCCAAGGGAAAGCGTTTAGCTCATTGTCTTGACACCAAGTATTGTTATTTCCATTTTTAGTATGAGCGATTTCATCGCCCATGTAGATCATGGGAATGCCACGAGAGACAAGCAATGCTGTAAAGAAATTTTTCATTTGCCGCAAGCGAAGCTTTTCGATTTCTGGATTATCAGTGGGGCCTTCTGCACCACAATTCCAGCTTACATTTTCGTTAAGGCCATCGCGATTATCTTCCCCATTGGCTTCATTATGCTTTTGATTGTATGCAACTAAATCGTACAGTGTAAAGCCATCGTGACAGGTGACAAAGTTAATGGAGGCGCTTGGCTTTAAATAGTGATAGAGATCCTGAGAGCCTCCAAGTCTCGTTGCGAAATCATTTTTTGCACCCGGATCTCCTTTGATATAGCTTCGAGTGGTGTCTCGATATTTTCCGTTCCAATCAGAATAGCGCAAGAAAGAAGGATAGAATCCTCCGACTTGATAACTACCCAAATCCCATGCTTCTGCAATCATTTTTGTATCAGTTAAAACGGGATCACGTGCAATCGCTTCCACTAAAGCAGAAGGAATGGAGACCTCTCCTCCAAGCGCACGATTTAAGGAAGCTGCTAGATCAAACCTAAATCCATCGATGTGAAATTCCGTCACGAAATATCGAAGCGAATCAAGAATGTATTGTATGACGATCGGATGGCTGGAATTAATGGTATTTCCGCATCCGGTATGGTTTTGGAATTTATTACCCTCCTCGGTCATGTAATAAATATCGGTTCCAAGGATTTTGAAATTGAAAATGGGTCCTTTTTCGTTGCCTTCCGCCGTGTGGTTGTAAACCACATCTAAGATAACTTCTATTCCGCGCTTATGACTTTCTTTAACTAAATTTTTTAAATCGTTAAGCGGATTTTCTGCGATATAGTTTCGGTGGAGAGCAAAAAAGCCGACCGTTGAATAGCCCCAAAAGTTGGTTAATTTCTTTCCTGTTTGGGGAGATTTAATGAGCACTTCATTTTCATTAAATTCATGAATAGGCATGAGCTCTATAGCATTTATGCCCAAGTCTTTAAGGTAATCTAATTTTTCAATTACACCTAAAAACTTGCCCTTATGCTTTACAGAGGAGGTTTTGTCCATCGTAAAGCCTTTGACATGCATTTCGTATATAATTAACTGATTTAGAGGGATTTGGGGTGATTTAACTCCCTCCCAATCAAAAGCGACGGGGTCATACTTTCCGATTGGCTCATATTTTTTATAGGTGTTTTCAATGATAGGGGCGTAAGGATCGACCAGCTTTTCTTTGCCTATCTTATAACGATAAACACATTTTTTTAATGGAAGCCATATATGATAGACATTCCCTGTTTTCTCCAATTCTACTGTAAGTGATTCCGGTTCAAGGATTTCAAGTACGGGCTCTTTTTCAGAAACGATGGCAAAATTTATGCCTTCATTTAACCTTGACGGACCTAGGGGAAAAGGGACACCTGATTCTTTTTTCATATTTTTGATTCTTATTGATTCATTAATTTAGGGCAAAAAGAGTAAATTGTTATAATGAGTTAAGGATGCTGGCAATCGCTCTTCATCCACACTTTTGGAGGAACTTAATTTTATGTCACTTGAAAATGCAAAAGATAACCTTAAAGAGTTCGGAAAAGAACTAGGACTCGAGGGGCTTCAATTTGACGAGAACAATACATGCATCCTAGGAATTGATGATGAGTTTTCATTACACCTAACCTATGAACCGAATTCGAAAAGATTATATTTATATTCACCTCTTTTAGACGGTCTCCCAGTTGACGACAAAACCCGTCTAAAACTTTATGAAAGATTACTCGAAGGATCGATGCTCGGCGGTCAAATGGCTGGCGGTGGTGTTGGGGTAGCTGTCAAAGAACAGTTAATCCTTATGCACTGCACCATTGATATGGAGCATGCGATTCCACAAGCTTTACGCCAATTTGCTCCATTATATGTTCAAAAAGTTGAAGAATGGCGCAAAATTTGTGCTGAAATTGCCGAAGGTCGTGATTCCGCACCAAGCGGTAATAAGCCTCAAGGTTCTCCAGGCCAAGTTCCTCCAGGACAAAAACCTGGCCAAGGCTTCATGATTAAAGGTTAAAACCAATCATTGTCGATATTCCTGAGCGCTCCTCTCAAAAGGGTGAGCGCTCTTTCTATTAATGCCCTTTCTTTATTTATCTCAGTTTGTATTGGAAGTAGTTCATTTTCTATCCTTTTAAATCCCCAACGTTTTTCTAATAACTCTTTTGTCTTTTGAAAAGAGTGAATTAAATGGGAGGATATAACGTCGGGATAAGGCTTGCCGAGAAGTTCTCTTAAAGCGGTCCAATTTTGAGTAATAATTAAATTAGGGTTGGGTCCAAACAGATAGCTTAAAATATTTAATCGTTTAACACGGTTTAAGGCAGTTTTAATTTCTATTAAGTGTTGATCAATTCGATTAACAAATGCGAGTCCTAATTCAAGTTTAGTAATTTCATTTAGATGTTTCTCTTCTTCATTAATAGCTTTTTCATAGGCAATTTTCTTATCCGGTTCTTGCCAAAAGAGTTGTTGAATTAATGATTGTTTAAGATTGAGAAGGTCAGCTTCTTTTTCTTCGATTAAATCAATTTGATGATCGAGAAGGCGAAGTTCGTTTTTGATTCGTGCCATTTCCTCTTTTTGAGGAACGGCACCAAACTGAGATTGCTTTAGTCGAAAATCATCTAACTTTTTCTCAAGTATAGACCGTTCAAATAATAGCTCTTCTTTGCGATTGAGTTCATGCTTTATTGACCTAATTTGATCTCGAATAGACTCCATATAAATAGAGTGCTTATTCGAGATTTTATTGGCAAATGTGGAGTTCAGTCTAGGTTAAATGGGCCTGACATAAGGGGTTGTTATCGATAATCTGTTGATATTCGATTTTTAAAAGGGCTTTAATTGTTATAGAGAGGTACTGATTATTGGATTGTTTTAAATTTAAAAAGAAGGAAGCTGCCGTTGTAGCAATATATTGTGAACTAATGTGATTTAATAACAGGGCAATCGTTGCAAGGTTCGATTCCGCTTGATGAGCGAAACGTATAACGGTCTCATGCAGCTCATAGTCCCCAATTTCACACTCAGATATGAAAGTATCTAAGCTATAGTTGCTTTCTAAAAGACTTTTTAGAAACTCTGGAGCGAGCTCTATTTTTTTATGGCTGCTTATAGATTTGTAGGATGCGATATAATCTTTTAGTGATTTTTTACGAAGTTCTACCCTCATGTCGTCAAGTGTATGGTACTCGAGACGATTCGCCTTATCTATAATTTCACTACCCAGTTCATGAACCTTTGATTTTGCCGTTTGGATGCAAAAAAGGGCTTTAAATAGATCTGTAATAACCATCCATATCGAACGATTAGTGTCATATTGATTAAGTAGTTCGTTAACTAGTGTAACCAATCGGTTTTTCAAATCTGAACTCGTTTCATTCAGAAATTTCACTGACTTGCACTTATTTATAATATTAAGCGCGTCAACAGGTTTAGTGACTCCTGTTTCTGCAGGCTCAACTAATGCCGTATATCCCACTCTACTCGTGCTAACTTTGTACATACTTTTATTTTTTAAAGGTGATTAATCGTAAATAATTTAGATATGTAAAAGTATATTTGCAATCTTCAATAAAGGTACATTCTTAATGTAGTGCTTTAAAAAGAAGGTAAA